>JAQSYE010000134.1 GCA_029256305.1 Lacrimispora sp.
CTCACGGCTGTGCCTGACAGCTGCATTTGAAAAATGGGAGAACGATGGAGGAACCGGTATCTGGTCCATGCTTCCTGAAAAGTACTGGGAAGAAGCAGCTGCTGAATTAGGTTTATGAATTGTATATAAAAATAGAAAAGATATCTTTGGCAGCATGATAGCGGCTAAAGATATCTTCTTTATTTTATAATGTTTACTACATAGACTCATTTAGAAAATGTGTATTACATGTTAGGAGCCGAAATTAGAAACAGAAGTATCCATGATATTGGCATCAGCAGATCCGGCAAAATAGTCCATGTATTATGTGGCGCGTAGTTCTTGTTTTTAACAACATCCCAGATGTGGTTGATTCCAGCTAACAAATATAAGGGGGATGACAGCACGATGGTAGCAAGCCAGAATTCCCGATGATAAAAAATACAGAGAAACCCAGCCAGAGCAAATCCTGCTTCTGCGAATCCCAGCTCCTTCTGAAAGGGGCTACCCTTACTCCAGCCAATTGATTCAGCCACCATGTCGGATCGAAATACATGGCCGATGAAGCTGACGGAACCGGAAAGTGTAAGCGTGATTGTCAGCTGGTAAAACAGCAGATTTTGGCAGAATGAGGAAAATGTGCTGATGGACGGGTTTATCGCCGCTGTAATAATTCCAACCAATAATCCAAGAATCCAGATAATTAAAAAGATCATAAGAATACCTCCTGTTATTAATTCGAGCATTTACTCAAATTATACTCTCTGAACAATAAATGTCAATCAAAAGTTGAATAATTGCTCAGTATTTATTGACAAACGAATTCAGGTTCTTTATATTCAACTTAGGGAGGATTTAATATGGAATCGAATCAGATAACGCGACAGCCAAAGCAAACGCGCAGCATAAAGACGAAAGAAAAAATAAGAAATGTGGCTTATCAGCTTTTTTGTGAGAAAGGTTATTTCAAAACAACAACCAACGAAATTGCCAAAGTAGCGGAAGTCTCTATTGGAAGTCTTTATTTTTATTATCGGGATAAAGATATGATCTTAGTAGAAATACTGGATCGTTATAATGAATCATTCCTGAAAGTACATGAATCGATGGATCTTCAGTTAGAAGCATATCGGATAAATCCCCGGCTTTGGCTTACGAGATTTATGGAAGAGATGATAAAAAGTCATAGAGATTCGAAAGAATTTAACAAAGAATTAAAAATCCTGAGTCATTCCATGCCGGAGGTAGATGCAGTCATGGAAAAGCAGCAGGAAACAGTTCGGCAAATGACACTGGACTACTTAAAAGCCTTTCAAGATATGTTAAGAGTGAAGGATTTAGAGGCGGCCTCCATCGTAGCAGATAATTTAATGAGCTCCATAGTGGATCAGATTGTTTTTCAGGATAATCCGATCGATGATTCCAGGATTATCGGGGAAGGCGTTGATGCTATTTATCAGTACTTAATTGGAAAAGAATACTGTGAAAATACACAAAAAAGCCCCTAAATTTGAGACGAAAATGCAGCAAATTTATATTTTTAAATCAAGAAGATAAAACCACTTCCCCTCAGCGCAGGAAAATGATAGTATAAGCATACCAATATACTATGGATGTACCGGGTACTGCCAGAAAATTCATTTTTGCAGTTGAGGGAAAACATGTTAGAATAAACACATGAGGCACGGATATGCGTAGCCGTTTCAGGAGAAGGAGCAGAGGCATATGAGAGAACTGATCGATAAATTATATAAGAATCACAACCTGGATAAGGAAGAATTTATATATTTAATAGAAAATTTTGATAAAGATACCAGTGAATATCTTTTTTCCCTGGCGCAGACAACCAGCCAGGAACATTTTCAGAAGGAAGTTTACATCAGAGGATTGATCGAATTTACCAACTATTGCAAAAATGACTGTTATTATTGCGGAATCAGAAGAAGTAATTCCAACGCCAGCCGTTACAGACTGAGCAAAGAGGAGATTCTTTCCTGCTGTCAGAACGGTTATGAGCTTGGCTTTCGAACATTTGTAATGCAGGGCGGAGAAGATCCGGCATTTACCGATGAAATTATGATTGATATAATAAAAGACATGAGAGAAGGATATCCGGATTGCGCCATCACCCTATCCATTGGTGAAAAAAGTTATGATCAGTATCTGGCATATTACCAGGCTGGTGCCAACCGCTTCCTTCTGCGCCATGAGACTGCCAACGAAGAGCATTATAAAAAGCTTCACCCAGAGTCTCTTTCCCTGGAAAACAGAAAAGAATGCTTAAGAAATTTAAAGAAGATCGGATATCAGGTGGGAACCGGCTTTATGGTGGGTTCTCCTTACCAGACCCCTGAATGTCTGGCAGAAGATCTTGCGTTTATTAAAGAACTGTCTCCTCATATGGTTGGAATCGGACCCTTTATTCCTCATAAGGATACTCCATTTAAGGATTTTCCGGCTGGCAGCATGGATTTAACCCTGTTTCTCATCGGAATGATCAGGCTCATGCTTCCCAGTGCCTTAATTCCAGCAACTACCGCACTGGGGACCATCGATCCCAAGGGAAGAGAGAAAGGAATCTTATCCGGCTCCAATGTTTTAATGCCCAATTTATCTCCAATCGGTGTGAGAAAAAAGTATGAGCTTTATGACAATAAAATCTGTACCGGAGAAGAAGCTGCGGAGTGCAATGTCTGTCTGAGAAACCGTGTTTCCTCTATTGGTTACAATGTGGTAGAAAAAAGAGGGGACTTTGTAGAAATTTAACAAATTTTTAACTTGCAGAGTTGATTTTATGGACTTATATCACCATAGCATTCCGATGTTTTGATACATTGATGGGTGTTTGCGGGATATATTCGGAAAATAAATTAGTGAACTGGTTAAAAAAGAGATAATAGTCAAAAATTTAACAAATTAATGTTGTTGCTTAACAGGAGTGAAATCTATATAATAGGTTTCGGTGAAAAGGCATTAAAACAAACCGCAAAAACTATAAATCACCTACTGGAATGAGGAGAGCAACAATGAAGAAAAAGCTATTTTGGATAGCAATAGGCCAGATTATCTCTGCATGTGCATATTGCCAGATTCTAAACGCCAACAATTTAGTGGCTACCGGACTTGGGGGACTGGCAACGGTATTTAACCGTCTGACTGGTGTCGATGTACAGCTTCTTTTAATTATTATGGCATTGCCTATATTTGTTTGGGCATTTTTCAGCTATAGTAAGAATCAGATTTTTTATGCCGGATTCAGTTATTTTATGTTTACTTTTTATGTAGGTATTTTCAACCGGTATTTGCCGCAGTTTCACACAGATCCCATCGTAGCAGCCATTAGCGGTGGTGTTGTGGGTGGAATCGCCGGCGGTATTATTATGAAACAGGGAGTTGCCAACGGGCCGGAATCCATTGTTGCACTGTATCTGAAGGAAAAAAAGGGTTTATCAATCGGATCTTATTATTTAATTCTTAATACGGTAGTTATTTTCTCCTCTATTATCTATGGAGATATGACTATGATCGTTTATTCCCTTATCTGCACTTTTGTACAGAGTGTGGTAACCGATAAGCTGATTATGGGATTTGAGAAATATTATAATGTTAATATCATGTCAGATCAGTATTTGGAGATTACACAGTTTATCCGCAACGATTTAAACAGGGGCGCCACCTTTATTCAGGGAATGGATACCTCCAATGTTAAAAAGAAGATGCTGATTCAGGCAGTAGTAAATCAGCAGGAGTTAATTGCAATCAAAGAATTTGTAAAATCCTTTCATGATGACAGCTTTATCTGCGCAAGCATAAGCAATAACATCATAGGCAGGGGATTTGATGTAGAATAGATCGTATATAAAAGAGAGCTGCCGGCAGTTTTTTCGTTCCATATATCGAAACGAAGAATTGCCGGCAGTTTTTTTAAGTAGATAATAATTCAATGACAAATGCAGTGGTCTGAGGAGGAATACTCGCGGTCTGAAAATTCGCATGTTTAATGCGGACCATTTTCCCGGGTTTTAAATCATCAAGTGTCAGAGGATTTCCATCCTCATCGACAATATCTGTGGCACTGGTAATAACATAACGCATCTGATCCGATTCGTCATTGGGATTACCGGTATAGACAAAATGATTGTCTGAATCAACCAGGAGTATCCGGTCGGTTGTTATGCGGTAGGATAAGGAATCCACCATGGCAATTACCCGGTAGGCGTTTGACTGGGGGGGAATGCTTCTTGTCATCACAGTTGAGAATGTTGCATTGACATAAGACCCCTTTGTAATGCTGCACAAGCTGATGGCTTCTCCGAACTGATCGATCAAAATGGTTTCCCAGCCGATATTTAATTGAATTAATTCAATATTTATCATATCATTTTCTCCAGGATCTGCATAAGAGATAATGAGATATCCCGTCCTGCTGTTGGGAGTATACATCTCTTCCACAAGTGCATTCTGTACCTCCATAATACTTCCGCTCATTGTAATCATTCCTCTTGCGTCCTCGTTTTCCTCTATCATAAAGACTCCCTTGACAAAAAGTTTCTATTTCATTATATGCGTGCAGTAATAATTATTACATTTGTTTGTTTTCTGTTGTTACTATTACGAAGAAGAAGTTATTACCATTTTGAAAATGGAAAAAAGATTCATTCAGTTAAATACAGATTTATGATAATATGTAATTATGCATAAAAAAGCAAGGAACGATAGGGATAAATGATAAAAAACTAACAAAACAAGTCTCGCTTATGCAAGGCATATTGGATGGGATCATACCGGCAGTGATTGACAGGGGTGAAGAAAAATGGACAGGCGTATGAATCAGATCTTGGATATTTTATCAGACAGAGATTACTATACGGCAGAAATGCTTGCGACGGAGATTCATGCGGGGACAAAAACGGTCCGTAATCTGTTGAAGGAGATTAATCAGGAGATAGAACCCTATGGCGCGGGGATTCTGTCAAAATATGGAGTGGGTTATTTCCTTAATGTACAGGACAATGAAAAATATGAGGCTTACTGCCGCAAAGATCATGCCCACGGTTCGGATGAATACTTACCTTCCACATCAGAGGAACGAATCCAATATTTGCTGGAGTACTTAATTAACAGCGGCTCCTATGTGAAGCTGGAGGAATTAAGTGAAAGTCTGTATATTTCAAAACGGACGTTGACGGAAGACCTTAAGGAAGTGGAACAATTTCTGAAAAAATTTAACATTCGCGTTATACGCAAGCCCAACTATGGAATCCGTCTGGAAGGGAAAGAATTTGATACCAGGCTCTGTATCGCATCATTTTCTGGGAAGCGATTTCACAAGGGAAATGAAAGCATGGATGAGATTGCCGCTATTGTCTCTGAAGTTTTAAAGGCGAATGATTTTATGATTACCGGGGCAGTGTACCAGAATCTGGTGGTCCACCTTTACATTGCTATTAGCAGGATTATGGAATGCCACTACGTCCCCATGCCGGAAGGACTATTGAATAATCCGGAGGAACGGTTTGAATATCAGATAGCAAATACCATAGCGGCAAAGCTGGAAGAGAGGTTTCATCTCAGTTTTCCCGAGAATGAAGTCGTCTACATAGCCATTCATCTGGCTGGTAAAAAAATGTTTTTAAAGGAAGAAGATGTGGAAAAAAATGTGATCATTACTCAGGAAATCAGTGATCTGGTAACTGCCATGCTGGAACGGGTCTATGATTTATTTAAATTCGATTTCCGCAGTGATCTGGAACTGAGAATGATCTTAAGCCAGCATCTGGTTCCATTAAGTGTCCGGATCCGATTTGATATGGATATGAAAAATCCAATGCTGCGAGATGTGAAGGAAAAATTTTGCCTGTCTTATACCATGGCGTGTAACGCGGTCACGGTGCTGAATGAACACTTTAAGGTCTCCCTGTCGGAGGATGAGGTGGCTTACTTTGCCTTTGCTTTTGCACTGGCTCTGGAGCGAAAGAAAACAGAGATCAAAAAGAAGAATGTAATTTTAGTTTGTTCCTCCGGGAGAGGAAGCGCCCAGCTTTTACAGTATAAATATAAAAATTCTTTTAAAGACTATATCGATGAGATCATTGCCTGCGACGTTGGGAGTTTATACAAGATGGACTTTTCCAGATATGACTACATCTTTACAACGGTCCCCGTCGCCGTTTCGGTTCCGCTCCCCATTTTGGAAGTGGAATATTTTCTGGGTGATGAAGACATTGTAAATGTAAAGAAAGCTCTTTGCGATCAGAAGGCTTCTTCTGTCCGGAGCTACTATGAGCGGGAGTTGTTTCTGCCACATTTAAGATTTAAAACCAAATCAGAGGTGCTTCGCTTTATGTGCCAGTTTGTGATTGAAAAAAAGAATCTGCCAGAAGAATATTATGAGTCGGTGCTGCAGAGGGAGCGAATGGCCAAAACAGCCTTCGGCAATCAGGTGGCAATGCCTCATGCCTATAAAGCCATGAGCAGTGAGACCTTTGTCTGTGTGGGAATTCTGGACGAACCGGTGGAGTGGGGAGATCAGAAGATCCGGGCCATTTTCCTGGTGTGTATTGCTGATAAAGACCATACCAGCGCGGAGCTGCAGCACTTTTATCAGCTGACTGCTTCTTTTCTGTTAAGTCAGAAACAGATTCAGGAATTGGTGAAGAAACAGGATTATGATGCCTTTATTAAGGCGATGACTCAGATGGAAGAGGCGAATCCCCGCTGAGTCTGGCTGCCAATCTCTGGAACTGTTTGCTTTAACAAAAAAAATCGTATATATTATATACAAAAAGCAGGAAAGAGGAATGGCAAATGGCAGGAATTGTGGATATAAGCAAACTGACAGAGGGAAAGAATCTTACAGAAATTGAAGATACTGTACTTCGTTACATGGTATCCCATATGGATTCCATGTTGAAAATGGGAGTTCGGGGGGTGGCGAAGGAGAATTTTACCTCCACTTCTACAATCATGCGCTTGACGAAAAAGCTTGGTTATAATGGATTTGTGGATATGTACTACAAGCTGCTTCCTCCTGTGGAACAGGCGCAGGATCATGTAAGTACAGACTTGCAGTTTATCAATAGCTTTTGTTCCAATTCCATATTAAAATATAATTCATATGAGGACATTAAGGAATTTGCCAGGCGGCTGTGCCAGTTAAAGTCTGGGTATGTGTTTTTGTATGCAACAGGATTTTCTGCCATACCTCTGGAATATTTAACGAAAAAACTGCTGGTGCTTGGTATCAAATGCATTTATTCTAATGGCATGGATTCCATCGGTGTCTTTGAAAATAATCTGGAACATATGGAACTGCTAATTGTGGTTTCCAGATCCGGAGAAACCAGATGGGTGGCAGACCGGGTAAAAACAGCTTCAGAGAATGGGATCTACACCGTATCGTTTACCAATGAAGCGAAGAACCGGGTCAGCTCCATGACAGATATGCAGTTTCGCATTGAAGACAGCAATAAGCTGGATGACAGAAATATGATGGCAAATACTTTTTTCCCGAATGTGATCATGCTGATGGAACTTCTAATTTATGAATACCATAAGGTTCTTCAGAATATGGACGAAAAATAAAAAAAGAGGAAGGTTCTGGTGACCGCTTTTAAAGGCGGGGCCAGAACTTTTTTTGTTACATGTTACAGACTTGGAACACAGGTTTCTATTACTGGTTAAAGTATATACAAGGTTATGCAGCACAGATATAATACAGGTATGAATTTCACGTGGAAGGAAGAAACAAAATAGTATTGTTCAAATTGGAGGAAATGTGAATGAAGGATAAAGTAATGAATCAGCTTCAACGTTTTTCAAAAGCAATGTTCATACCAGTTTTGATTCTGCCGATAGCAGGTATTTTAATCGCGGTGGGAAACCTATTCACCAATGCAAAGCTTTTAGAGATTCTGCCCGTACTGAATAATCCGGTAACAAAAGGGTTCGGCACCATACTGTCAGGTTCTCTTGTGGCAATTTTAAACAACCTCGGTTTGATTTTCTGCGTCGGACTTGGGGCGGGCCTTGCAAATAAGAAGAAATCGGAAGCCGCATTTACAGCACTCCTGGGATTTTTGGTGTTTATCAACGCCATGAACAAATTTATGAACCTGACAGGCATACTTTACACGGGAGAGTCCTTAAGAGGAACCGGTCAGGCCATGGTTCTGGGTGTACAGATCCTTGATATGGGAGTGTTTTTAGGTATTATTTTAGGTATCATAACTGCAATGGTTCACAATAAGTTCTGCGATATTGAGTTTCAGAATGCCTTTCAGATTTACGGAGGTTCCCGGTTTGTATTTATTGTTCTGATTCCCGTTGTAGTTCTTATGTCAGTAGTTCTGACCTCTATCTGGCCATTTGTACAGATGGGGATAACGGGTCTGGGCGTATTTATTAATCATTCGGGCAACTTCGGAATTTTCATATATGGAGCATTGGAACGTCTGCTCATTCCGACCGGACTGCATCATCTTGTTTATACACCATTTTTATACACTTCTCTGGGTGGTACAGAGACGATCGGAGGTCAGATTTTTGAAGGAGCCAGAAATATTTATTATGCGGAAATGGCTGACCCTTCTATCTCAGTTTTATCTCCAAGCGTCATCTGGGACGCCAGAGGAATATCCAAGATGTTTGGCCTGATCGGTGCATGTCTTGCCATGTATCATACTGCCAGACCGGAAAACCGGAATAAAATTAAGGCAATTTTAATACCTGCAGTATTTACTTCTTTTATCGCAGGTGTAACGGAACCAATTGAATTCTCTTTTATGTTTGTTGCACCTGTACTGTTTGTTGTACATGCAGCATTAAGCGGATTGAGTATGGTAGTTTTGAATCTTCTTCAGGTTCGGGCGATCGGCCCCAATGGTTTTATCGATTTTTTGCTTTATAATGTGCCTCTTGGAATTCATAAGACAGGTTGGCCCATGTACATTCTGACAGGCCTTGGCTTTTTCGTCATTTATTATGTGGTATTTAGGCTGTTAATTCAGAAGCTGAATTTAAATACTCTTGGTCGGGAATCGGAAGGTCTGGAAATGAAGCTTCATACAAAAGCTGAATACAAAGAAAAGGTGGCGGCTGATAAAAGCAATAAGGGGAAAGCGGTGAAAGAATATGTGGATGGCGTTAGAATCGTTGAAGCGCTTGGGGGCGCAGGAAACATAGAAAAGGTAGATAACTGTTATACCCGCCTCCGCCTGATTATTTTAAATCCTGAGCTGGTACAGGAGGACGTGCTTAAGCGCGATACAGGAGCCAGTGCAGTGGTTAAAAAAGGAAACAATGTTCAGGTTGTATACGGTTTGCAGATTAGTGCTGTAAGAAAAGCGGTAGACGAAGTTCTGGGGCTAAACGAGAATTTATGAAAATGAGGAATGAAAGGAGGAGAAACAGAATGAAAAAGTTTTCCATAGTAATTGCAGGGGGAGGGAGCACCTACACACCAGGCATTGTTATGATGCTCCTGGATAATATGGATCGGTTTCCGCTCCGTTCCCTGAAACTGTATGACAATGACGGTAAACGCCAGGAAACCATAGCAAAAGCACTGGAGATTCTTATGAGGGAACACGCACCGGATGTGGAGTTTGGATATACGACCGACCCACAGGAAGCATTTACCGATGTGGATTTCTGTATGGCACATATCCGTGTGGGAAAGTATGCCCTGAGAGAGCTGGATGAAAAAATCCCTATGAGATATCGTGTGGTAGGGCAGGAGACCTGCGGCCCCGGTGGCATTGCCTACGGGATGAGAAGCATTGGTGGTATGATGGAGCTGATTGACTTTATGGAAACCTATTCTCCCGACTGCTGGATGCTAAACTACTCGAATCCGGCCTCGATTGTAGCAGAGGCCTGTCGGGTATTAAAGCCCCATTCCAAAGTGATTAACATCTGCGATATGCCGGTTGGAACCAAGCGCCGTATGGGGTATATAGTAGGAAAGGATCCGAAAGATATGATAGTAAAATATTTCGGATTAAACCATTTCGGATGGTGGACCAGCGTAAAGGATAAAGATGGAACTGATTTGATGCCGCAGCTTTTGGAATATGTATCCCAGAACGGGTATCTCACAGATCGGGCAGTGGAGACTCAGCATATGGACGAAAGCTGGCAGCAAACTCACAGAAAAGCGGCAGATTTATTAAAACTGACCCCAGATTTTCTTCCTAATACTTACCTGAAATATTATCTGTATCCGGATTATGTGGTTGATCATACCAATCCGGATCATACAAGAGCGAATGAAGTAATGGAAGGAAGAGAAAAAGAAGTGTTTGGAGCGGCCAGAGCAATGATTGAGGCGGGAACAGCCGAAGAAGGAGGATTCACCATTGACAACCACGCTTCCTTTATTGTAGATCTGGCCTGTGCAATTGCCTTTAATACCAAGGAACAAATGCTCTGCATTGTGGAGAATAAAGGTGCGATTTCCAATTTTGATTCCACTGCCATGGTAGAAGTACCATGTCTGGTTGGAAGTGATGGTCCGGAACCATTATGTCAGGGAGACATTCCCACTTTTGCAAAGGGAATGATGGAGGAACAGCTGGCATCAGAACGACTGGTGGTGGAAGCATGGATAGAGGGAAGCTACTTAAAGTTGTGGCAGGCTTTGACCCTTTCGAAGACGGTTCCAAGTGCGGCGACGGCCAAAAAGATTCTGGATGACTTTATAGAAGTTAACCGGGAGTACTGGCCCTTGTTAAAATAAAACAGATA
>JAQSYE010000315.1 GCA_029256305.1 Lacrimispora sp.
CTGGAAACCTTGGAGATTAGTGAAAACGAATGTCTCCGTTGTTATGCCTGTGTAAAAGTCTGCCCGAAAGCGGCCAGAACGGCCGGGTTGCGTCTGCCTGTTTTTAGAACCATATTCTATCATGCTGGCATGAAAAGAAAAGAAAATCAAACATTTCTATAAATGGAAGCATGTATTTTATTTCGATTCTCCAGTAAGCTTTGCCAGCTGGTGCATGTTTTTATGAAGTATTTTCATATTCACGAATGCAAAAACCAGGCCGGTTATAACCCAAAGTGTTATTTCAATTGCTGAGTAATTTAAGACTCTCTGTGCAAGAAGCAGGATATAGCAGCAGGGGAGCAGGGTCAGCCATGCAGTAACCTCGCCAGGCACGTAATGCCGATAAGACAGGGGCAGCAGCACAATGTGGAATAGGATCAGGTGAACAATGTTTGCGACCAGCAGACCATACCATAATCCATAAAAACCGGTTATGTTTCCCAGCAAAGTGGCAGACATCCACAAAATAAGTTCTTCGAATACCCCAACGGAAAAAGCTGCCGTGTTATTGGAGTTGCCAAACGGTGTGATGGGAAGGGGGATAAACTGTTTTAATCCTTTTTTGCACCATTGCTTTGCTCTCATAATCTCTTCCATATCATGTACGATAAATAATAACGGGAATAACCAGGTAAACCATCTTAATTCATTCATAATTTTCTCTCTCCTTTTTTGATTCTTATTTTAATCAAATGGCTGAAAGTTTCAATCAACAGAATTTTATGAGTTATATAATTAAGCTACAAAACAATACAGAGTGTTGCTTATTTATACAGAATTTACTAAAATGATGTGAGGGAGTAACCGAAAAAGATTTTCATAAAATAACGGTTCAGGATATTCTTGACCGTGCCTTAGTTAACCGGTCTACATTTTATAAGCACTATATGGACAAATATCAGTTGGCGGAAATACTCTGCACTGAAGTGTTTGAAATCATAAAAACAGGTGTCATGGACAGACTTGACTGCAATACGACCGAAGATGCACTTATGGTGATTAAACCAATGTATCAGTTATTATCGGACAGGAGAGAGGAAATTCTGGCCCTTTTTGGAATTCATACAGAAACCATTCATTTATATGAAGATATGTACGATTTCCTGCAGAAGAGCTTTTATGAGAGGCGGTTAGAGACAAACAAGAAATCGTTAGAACTGTTAGATTATTTATCAAATCTATATGCGTCGCTTGTGCTGACTGCAATGAAATGGTGCCTGAAAAATGGGGGATATGAGGAATTAACCGGACATACTCAACTTTTTATGAATCTGGCAAAAGTATTTGACTATACCAGAGAGTAAAGAATCAAGCCGTCAGATCCATCCATTCCAGGAACGGATGAATCTGGCGGCCTGTTATTATCTGCGTTTCAATAGTTTTACGATTTCCATAATCGGTATGATTGAAACTGCAATCAATACAGCTATGGTATATTCCAGAAGTGAGATATGCTCAAAAGAGAAGGCGTTCCTTAAAAATGGAATGTAAATAACTGCAGTTGTCAGAACAAATGACATCAGCAGGGAAGCATTTAAAAATCCATTCTTTGTTTTCAGATGAAAGACTGAATGAGTTCTGGAACGCATATTAAACGAATGAAACATTTCGAGGAGAGACAAAGTAAGAAACGCCATTGTCATGCCGTCTGCGCTTTGCGCAATTTCCCAAACGCCGCTTTCCACATAATGTCCCACAAAGTACGCGATCAAAGTCAGGAGTGCAATTACAAAGCCTTGTAAAGCAATCTCAATACCAACGCCGTCAGAGAAAATACTATCTTCTGGATTTCTTGGAGCGCGTTTCATGATATCGGCTTCTTCCGCTTCCATACCCAGCCCAATAGCTGGGAAACAGTCAGTGATCAGGTTGATCCATAGCAAATGAACGGGCTTTAGGATGGTAAACCCAATGAGACTTGCAACAAATACTGCAATTACCTCCGCTAAGTTAGAGGAAAGCAGAAACTGGATTGCTTTTCGTATATTATCATAGATTCGGCGTCCTTCGGCGACTGCTGCAACAATGGTGGCGAAATTGTCGTCTGCCAGAACCATATCTGCCACATCCTTGGTGACATCAGTTCCCGTGATACCCATTCCAATACCGATATCGGCTTCCTTAATGGCGGGTGCGTCATTGACTCCGTCTCCAGTCATAGCAGTTACTTTAGAGAGTTTCTTCCATGTTTTCACAATCCGGACTTTGTGTTCGGGCTGTACTCTGGCATAGACGGAAAAGTTTGTAATCTTTTTTTCCAGTTCTTCATCTGATAATTTTTCCAGTTCACCGCCTGTAATAGCCATGCTCTCATTTTCAAGAATACCCAGTTCTTTTGCTATGGCTACGGCAGTATCTTTATGATCGCCTGTAATCATAATTGGGCGGATGCTGGCATTCTGACATTCCCTGATGGCGGCTTTTACTTCAGGGCGGACCGGATCAATCATGCCGGAAAGTCCAAGATAGATCAGCTGATTCTCCAGCGCTTCGGGAGTGAAGTCAGACGGGGGTTCTTCCCAGTGCCGCATGGAGGCGCATAAAACACGAAGTGCCCGGTCAGCCATGGATTTGTTGGACTGTATAATATCCTGGCGAATGTCATCTGTCAGGGGTATTATGCTTCCGTTCATACATGCCTTGCCACAGCGCTTTAACACCTCATCAGGGGCTCCCTTGGTAAACTGGATTATGGTACCGTCCTTCTTTTTGTGCACGGTAGTCATCATCTTTCTTACAGAATCAAACGGCGCCTCTCCGATTCTCTCATACTCGTTGGCAAGCAACGGTTTTGATAAGTTGTTTTTGTATGCATCATTTACCAGGGCACATTCCGTAGGCTCCCCCACTGCCTGTAGCTTGTCCGGGTCAAGAACTGCATCGGAACACAGGGCCATTGCTGTCATAAGAAGGGGGGCGTCAGAAGAGGAGTGTTCTACTACCGTCATTTTATTTTGTGTCAGGGTTCCAGTCTTGTCCGAGCAGATAATCTGAGTGCAGCCTAAAGTCTCTACG
>JAQSYE010000316.1 GCA_029256305.1 Lacrimispora sp.
TAAAAAAAGCCTTATGATGTGGAATCATAAGACCTCGCTGTCCTTTTTTGTCATTCTAACTGTTTCCGGTATACAGGTATTGTAAAAATCGGAAGTCAAAAGGAAAGATCTGACAGGACTTAAATGAGAATACTTCTTGACCTTGAAAAGAGAAGGTGATAAAATATTTCAAAAGACACAAAGGCGTTCTAAACCCTTTGTGTCTTTTTATTTTTACAAGGACACATTTCTTTTCCTTTAAATCAGGACAGAACAGAAAGGAGCAGACAATATGAGTCATGGATGGAGCAAGGAAGATGCCGGAGCTCTAAGCCCCAGGCAGCCCGAGTTTGTGCTGGCAACCACAAACTATTCGAAGAAATGCATTATGAAATATAATCTTTCCCATTTTTATCAGTTTACTGCCGAATCAGATCATATGGGGGTAATTCCTGATGCTTGTATTGACATGCTGTTCTGGGAAAAGAATGGGGTAATGAAAGCCAAGGCGGCCGGTACCTTTTTGGAAAAGGGAACAACCAAAACAGATCTGAACTGCCAGTATTTCGGAGTCCGATTTCTGCCAGGAGTGAATCCTGTTGTCGGTAATGTAAAGCTTAGTGAGCTGGTGAATAACGAGATCAGCCTGGAATACATTATAACCAGTGCAGGAGAGAGGGAGGATTTACTGGAGCGCATGCACGAGGCCGGGTCCTTTCATAAAAAAACTGAAGTATTTCTTGATTTTTATTTGAAGTATTTTTTAAACCATCCGGAGGATAAGAACAGTTTAAAGTATGTGATTCATGATCAGATCCTAAAGTCAGACGGGAGTCTGAAGCTCTCGGAATTAAGCAGCTATACAGGTTATTCGGAGCGATATTTAAATCAGAAAGTCCATGAAGATTTTGGCATGAATCCCAAAAACCTTATCCGGTTTATCCGCTTTCAGAAATCAGTCAGCAGGCTGGTAGAAACCATACACTGTGCAAATGGGGCAGATATGGCGTTGATATCGGGATATTATGATCAGTCCCATTTCATAAAAGAGTTTGTGAAAATGTCGGGATTTACCC
Organism: Lacrimispora sp.; assembly: GCA_029256305.1. GTDB lineage: Bacteria > Bacillota > Clostridia > Lachnospirales > Lachnospiraceae > Lacrimispora. The sequence continues at coordinate 1,056 of JAQSYE010000316.1, forward strand.
CCTCTGCTTACGTGGAGACCCTTTTGGGTAATGCTTATGATAAAAAGCTTCATGTTATTTATTAAAGAGAATATTATTGCTGTGAAAATAATTACTACCGGCTTGTTCTTGTTTTTAGGAACAAGCTATTTTTTTGTAATTTTATGTCTAAAATTGTCATTGATAATCAAATATAACACAAAGTTGTACATACAACTTAACAAATTTATTTAAAAACATAAAAAATGTATTGACAAAACATTGATGGAATTATATATTTAATTCATAACTAAATTTAGTAAAAATAACCATAAAAATGAATGTTAAAAAAGATATTACAATAAATATTACATGTGATATTTGCCAAATTTCGACAAAACATGTCGAATCAAACAAAATACACATTTGCATTATGTGCAAATTGTATATACTAAAATGTAATTATTAGGAGGGTATGAAATGATGAAACGAAAAGTACTTGGAGTCATGCTTAGTGCAGTGTTGGCGGCATCTGCATTATTCGGATGCAGCTCATCTCAGACAGGTGCAACCACAGCAGCGGCAACCAAAGCAGCAGAGACCAAAGCAGCAGAGACTACAGCAGCTGTGACAACCGCTGCAGCCACTGCCACGACAGAAGCGGCGAAAGCAGCAGGAAGCGGCGGAAAAGTTGGTGTGGCTATGCCAACCCAGTCTTCTGAGCGCTGGATCAATGACGGTGCGAACATGAAGAAACAGCTGGAGGCTCTGGGATATCAGGTGGATTTACAGTATGCCGAGGATGATGTTCAGATGCAGGTGTCCCAGATTGAAAACATGATTGCTTCTGGTGTTAAGTGCCTGGTTATTGCTTCCATCGACTCCTCAGCTCTGGTCAACGTGGAAGCTCAGGCCAAGAGTGCTGGAATCCCGATTATTGCCTATGACCGTCTACTGATGGATACAGACGCTGTTTCTTATTATGCAACCTTTGATAATAAGGGAGTAGGTACGGCCATTGGCGAGTACATCAAAGAATCGAAGCAGTTAGATAAGGCAAAGGCAGACGGAAAATCCTATACCATTGAATTCTTTATGGGATCTCCGGATGATAACAATGCGCTGTTCCTTTATAACGGATTAATGGAAGTATTAAAGCCATATCTGGATGACGGAACCTTAAAATGCGAATCCGGACGTACTTCATTTGAAGATACCTGTATCTTAAGATGGTCTCAGTCTGCATTTGATGGTTTCGCTTACGGCTGCAAGGCTGCATTAGAGGGAGCGGGCTATAAAGTAGGCGTTGACTGGCCTTTAATCACTGGTCAGGATGCTGAATTGATGGCAGTAAAAAATGTTATTTCCGGTTATCAGACCATGTCCATTTACAAGGACACCAGACTTCTGGCTGAAAAATGTGTAACTATGGTTCAGGCAGTGTTAGAAGGCGGAAAACCTGAGATTAACGATACAACCCAGTACAACAACGGTAAAGTGGTAGTACCTTCTTATCTGTGTACACCGGTTGCGGTCGACAAGGACAATTACAAAAAGATTATTATTGATGGCGGTTATTATACAGAACAACAGCTGGCACAGTAGCAGAGACGTACATACAGGCGGCGGTGGAAAAGACTGCCGCCTGTTTTTGTGAAGGATGAAAAGAAAAGGAGTTGGAAATATGGCCGATTATATCCTGGAGATGAATCACATCACCAAAGATTTTTATGGTGTAAAGGCGCTTGATGATGTGAATATCAAGGTGAAACGCGGGGAAATCCATGCGCTCTGCGGAGAAAACGGGGCTGGAAAGTCTACGCTTATGAACGTACTCTCCGGCGTCTATCCTTATGGAACCTACAGCGGTGATATTGTCTATCACGGAGCAGTGTGCCAGTTCCATAACATTAAACAAAGTGAAGCAAAGGGCATTGTAATCATTCATCAGGAGCTGGCATTAAGTCCGTATCTGTCTGTAGCAGAGAATGTTTTTCTGGGAAATGAACAGACAGGAAAAAAAGGAGTAATTGACTGGACCAAAACCCATAAGCGGGCACAGGAAATGCTTGCAAAGGTTGGGCTTGAGAATGAAAACTTAAATGCTTCGGTAAGCAGTCTGGGAGTTGGCAAACAGCAGCTGATTGAGATTGCGAGAGCGATGGCAAAGCAGGTGGAGCTTCTGATTTTAGATGAACCTACAGCAGCTTTAAATGACGAAGAGAGCAAGCGTCTCTTAAACATTATGCTGGAACTTAAAAAGCATGGAATCACCTGTATTATGATCTCCCATAAGCTGAATGAAATCAGCTATGTTGCGGATTCTATCACCGTTATCAGAGATGGGAGGACCATTGAGACGCTGGATAAAGGGAAAGATGAAATCAATGAAGACCGGATCATAAAGGGGATGGTAGGAAGGGAACTGACCAATCGTTATCCGGAGCGGACCAGTGAAATCAAAGATAAAATATTCGAGGTGGATAATTGGAATGCGTATCACCCGGACGATTCCAACCGTCATGTAATTCGGGATGTATCCTTTCATGTTAAGGCTGGTGAGGTAGTGGGATTTGCCGGACTCATGGGGGC
>JAQSYE010000135.1 GCA_029256305.1 Lacrimispora sp.
CCGGTCTTGTCCCAAATACAAGCATGATATTTTTCACAGCCCAAAGCTCCTTTTTTTGTTCATTTACTAAACCAGTCAGTCTGCCGATCTGCCAGTATACTCGTAAGCCAGCATTGCCATAATCTGATCAAAGGATGTAATACCACTTCCATCTTCCATTCCAAACGCTCCGTAATAAGGATAAGCGGTATCCATAATCCTCATCTTTTCCATCTTTTTAAGAGCTTTGCCCTGAAGCTGCTTATCTCCTCTTATCTCTGCAATCATTGCGATCAGGGCGTAAACGGCCGTAGAATCGTAATTATAGTTTTCCGCAACCGTTCCATCTGTCTTATATCGTGCCTTCACACCCCCGGCATCCATTTGTGTCTTTAGCCAGTCCATGGCATCATCCGGCAGCAAGCCGGCCTCTGCCAGATGAAGCAGCGTAACCATAGCTTCTGCAGTATTTAAGTCGTCAGAAGCATAGGAATTTTTACTATAATCATACCAACTGTAATACAGTGGAAACTCCTTACTTATTTTTCCGCAAAGAATCAGGTTTTTTGCAGACTCATAAGGTTCTCTAAACCTCTCATCCCGGGCTGACATTTGGGACATGACCTGTAAGTCGCCATAGCAAAGTGTAAAACGGTCTGCATATTTTTTATATTCCGAATCGTAAAAATCCACGTAATTTCTATTGTGAAGTCCGTAATTTCCAATCTCTTGGGAATAATCGGTTATCCGCTGATCATAACCACTCCATAAATTATTTGCAGAAATCAATGCGCCAAGGATACGCAAGTCATCCAAAAGTGAATTCACCTCCGATGGCTTATCACCGTTTACTTTCCACCCGGTTAAGCCATTTACGTGCATTACCCCGGTGATATAAGAGAGGATTTTTTCAAATAGCTGTTGATCCTTTCGTAAGAGTGCGTATTCCAGCATCACCCCCTGGGTTTCGCTTAAAACATCGCTGTTAATGACACTTGCTGCCCCAGGATCATAAGTTGTGTGAACTCCTCCTCTGTCATCCATGAGATTATTTAGGACAAAATCACCGGTGACCTTTGCGCTTCCCTCCGTTAGCGCCTTTAAATAGCCTTCAAACACAGAATTTCTCACGATTGGCTTAATACTCCATGCCCGTATCACTCCATGTTCATCCAGGAATAATGTAGTTGGTATGGCATGAAGACCAAGCCCCTTGTAGGCAGACAGTCCTTCATCATAGTAAGTATCCATACTGATTCCCTGATCTGACAGATACTTTTTTGCCGTTTCCTTTGTCTCTTTTTTGTTATCCGCTTTATTTACCAGAACATAACTGATATCTCCATATTTTTTTAGAGTGCTTCGGAATTCATTGATATGAGAAAGTTCCTTTTGGCAATCCGGGCACCAGCTGGCCCAAAAGGTTACTATGGCCGGTTTTCCCTCAAACTCTTTCATGGTTACTATTTTTCCTGATTCAGAGGTAAAACTGATATCTGGAATTTTCTCATTTATATTGCAGTATTCAGGAAGGATGGCTGTGATATCGTCAAGAGAAGTTTCTTCTGCGTCTTCCTTCTGTTTCTTTTGCAGTTCTTCTTCCTCATTAAAATAATAAGACATTAAAAGCAGACCGCCTGCAGTGAATACCGTTAATATACAAAGAAAGATGATTAATGCCTTTTCCACTCTGCTTTTCGGAAGGAATTTTTTCATATCTTAGGTCCCCTTTCTTTCTGTGCAGGTACCTTACCTGTTTCTGCTATTTCTTCCAGCTCCAGAATGAGCTCCTCTAAATCTGTATTATCGAATCTGACCGGCTCTTTTTTTACTGTCTTTTCTATCTTTTCTGCCTTTTCTTCCTGTGAGCTCTCCAAATCCTGCTTATGATCGCCGTTTTCTATAATATAAGTTTTACTATCAGTTGGGAACGCCTCCTTTTTTGAAGGGGTTTCTGCAGCTGAAATTACGCTTTCATCTTTTTTAAACAGATCCGGCTCCACATAACCTTCCGAAACAGTGACAGTTACATTGCCATTTAATATGGCGGACTGCATGTCAAATGCGTTGGTCATACTTTTATAACGCTGTTCAATGGCCTTATGTTCCTCGATTTCAAATTGTTTTAATATGGCTTCTTCCCTTATTTGCTGTTTTTCTTTTTGCTGCTGTTCTAAATCTGATGTTTTTACAAATGTCACAGCATTTTCAAAAATATATTTTAGTCCAACAGATGCAATAATGATAAAAACCGGAAGAACATGAAAGTGATACCGATTCTGGCTCTCAACCATAAGATGCATGGCCGCTGTCCCCAGATAAACCAGAACCAGAGCATAGAGAGCGGATGCCTTTCTTTGCAACAGATAAATCAAAGTCAGAAAGGAAAAGAGCGCAACCACCATATAAGCAATCTGATTGGCACTTTTCATTTGATTGAGAAATACTGCCCGGTTTGGAGTAAGCTGATTTTGCTCTTTTAAGAAATCCAGATTCCAGTCAGCTCCATAATTATCATTACCCCATAGTAATTCATATTTTTTTATAAATAGGTTAAAGATTCCACCCGGGTCAGCAACAAGCCGTTGATACGCCTTATTCCGGCATGCAAGCTGTGCTTCAATTGGAGAACCGGTCCGATCCAGATTTTCATATAAAAACTTGGAATCTTCTTCATTCCACCCGCCGCTTGAATCTGTATTTAGCCCCACTAACAGATTATAGCCAAAGGACTGACTGAAGGTAGGTGTGGATTGATTAATGGTAAGCTCTATATCTGTATTAATAATACTTGATACAGCCATATAAGCCGCCACAATGAGAGCCGTCCGCATCCAGCCTTTAGCCAGAAATCTCACCCAGATTGAAATGCTGTTGCGTGGTATTCCAGGTAATTGTGTCTTAAGAGGCATCAGGAACAAAAAGACTGCAATTAAAAAAATCAAAGCCATTGGACGGATTGCGGCAGTTACTGCAATCATACACCCAAGAAGAATATGAAGAAAAACTCCTCTGATTGCATGTTTTGTGGCGCCATCATAATCCATAACCAAATGAAGGAAAAGCAGCACGCACAAATAAAAGAAAAATGAAAATGAATATTCAGCCGCAAGCATGTTGATGTAAAGGATTTGGGAGGGCCAGAATGCCGCGGCTGTAAGCGCTGCCACTCCTGCCATTCTTCCTCCCAGCCTTCTGGCAATCCGGTAAATAAAATATACCGTTCCTACAGAAAACAAGACATTTGCAATCTGTCCGTTCCAGATACTTGTCCCAAATACAACAAATACCGTTTTTAAAATATAACAATAGCCCAATATATGGGGAAACAGCCCAATATAATTGCAATAGCCCTCTCCCTTTTCCTGAAGAACCCCTTCCTTTAACATTTTGGCTATCTCATAATAAGTTTTGTAATCAGATGCCGGTTCCATGGGCAGATTTCGTATGACAAAAAGTCTGGCGAAAAATGCCAGAACCAGAACAAGAATTACATAAATAACCTCCACCGCCAGAAAGTATTTATGATATTTCTCCAGCTTTACCGTAATTAAAAGCCTGGCGGAAAGCAGTGCGAAAAAGTTTACTCCGGCCCAGGTGAGGAAGAAGATCAGGATGAGCAATCCTTTCATAGCATAAGGATATTCCTGATTCCCCTGTGCATCAGAAACGCCGGAAATCAGGATATAGGCCATGCCTGCAATTGATAGCGCAATACAAAGACTATAAAACCAGTTTTTTTCTAATTTCACCCTTCTCTTCATCCCTTTCCCAAAGAAACTGCTTATTCTTCATTCTTTTTTTTGTATGCCCGCATCCGCAGCAATGCAATTATTACTGCAAGAAGCATTAAAAACATGGCCGATGTTGCGACAGCTGTAAAAATAAGGGATTTCTTATTCCGAACCAGCTTCTCGGTCAGGGTTGGACCTTCCTTTACTTTCTCAGCCTCTATAAACTTAAGAGCCGTGATATTCTGATTGGCATCTATGATGACGCAATCCTTTTTCAGTTTCTCTCTCCTACTGCTGTCTCTTAGATAATCCTCCATATTTTTAAGGGTATCCTCACTGCTTCCCGCCAGAACCAGCAACCCCCGATTAAGGGAATAGGGGGATTTTAACAGTTGCATAATCCCGATCTTTCCCGCATAATCTCTGGATAAAATCAATTGCTCATTGCTTTCAAAGGAAGTACCATTCTGTGCGAATTTAAATGCAAGATTATCATTGATCTGGGAAATAAACGCATTTCCTGTCAAGGTACCTGCCGTAATGATATTATAATCTCCATCGTCTTTATTAAATTCACCTGCCCGTTTCACAAGAATTGTTCCGTAGGGTTTTGACTCCCCTCCATACATCGCCAGAGTTTGTCCCAGCAGATTCAGTTCAACAGAAGTTGGTGTATCACTAAGAACCAGCAGTACATCATTAAATTTTCCGTTTCTGCTAAAAGGAGAGACTCTAGAATCAAAAGACAACGTAATATTAGAAGCGGGCGGCAAAAATATGGTAGATTCTCTGGAAACATAAGCCCAGGGCATATCACTCTGCCTTGGAGTACAGATCAAATCAGTAATTTCTAAATCAAATGCTATTTTTAAGCTGGAGGCAGATGTTCCCATGACATCTCCCGGCATCTCAAATGTCAGTTCATCTCCGGAAGCTTTTTCCTGACTGAGACGTTTGCTGGCACAGGGCACATCTCCCCAGAATACCGTGACAAGTGAACGCTTAAAATCCAGATTCTCACTGTAACGAAACTTTAAAACTACCTTACCGCCTTGTGCCAGCACAAAATCCTTAGAAACGGGAAGATAAATATATTTTTCCTGATGAAACGGTCCTACATAGGAAAGCCCGCTCCCCATTATATCCTCAAGTGAATAGTTCCACGCAGTCATATCACTTTGTTTTGACGCATTGACTGCCTGCTCCCCACTTCCTTTTTCTATGATTGCGAGGTTTCCGCTCTCCTGCTTCCGGCGGTTTTCATCCATAAGCATGTCAGAGGCTTCCATAAGGCTTTGATCATCGTTTGAAGTGATAACCAGCAGTGGCTTTGAATTGGAATCATCCAGGAAATTTACAATTGCATTTCCCGACGAATCCGGCGCCTTTGTCATTTTATCTTTATAATCGGGAGGTAGATTGTTATAATCTGATATCAGTATGGTTTCTGATGGATTATAGCTCTTTAAATCGGAAATGCGGCAAATCTCTATGTCATTTCTTTTTCCTGTATGCTTACTTAAATCTGCCATCAGGCTCATGGCAGCAACTACTTCTCCTGACGCAGCTTTATCTGATACCGCAATTACCAGCCCTTTACCAGTGGGATTATAAGCCGACATAAACGGATAAGGGTAATATGAAATCCTGTGCTCAGGATCCCTGCTCTCATATCCGCATCTGATATAAGAAGTGTCTGCAATGCCCAGCCAGTTGGCATCGGAATAATCGTCCACACAACCCTGTTCATCAAAAAGTCTTGCATACGCAGATACGGAAAAGGAATTATAACCGGTATGAACCTGCTCTATGGGGATCTTTACATAAAGAATCTGGGAATTGCCGTCTTTATACTCCAGCTTGTAAGACTGGATGGGGACATCATTGATCGCAAAGGTGACAGATGAGGCATCACTTTCAATGAGCTGGCTTACGTCATACTGGATTTTTGCATAAACATATTTCGTATCCCAGTAATCTTCCACATAAAAATACAGATCGGTGGTTGAATAAATCCCTTTTAACGTTTTCCTGTAAAAAAAGGTGTCCTGGGTATGGCTGACCGACTCATATATGGGTTCATTCTGGTCTGGTACCTGGGCAGATTCAGGTTCTGTGGCAGGCAGAACGTGTAACTGATCCTCTTTTTGAGGGGTTTCTGTCTCCGCATTACTTTCCTGTTCCACGGTCTGCTGTGGAATTGGAACATTAACATTGGATCCGTATACAGCCATAGGATCAACTGCCATGACAAACAGCAGCAAGCAGGCTGCTGCTAATCTCTCTGATCCAGATTTTATCTTCTTATGTTTATCCATCGATGTTGTCATAGTCGTCTCCTTACTTCCACACCTGCTTTGTATTTTTTGTAACTTTCTCTGGAATTTCCTCAAAGCGTTCTGTCTTATCCCAAACAACTTCTTTTTGATAGAGTGCATCCCGAATACCCTGAATGATACCATTTGCCACAACTAAAACCCACATTTTTGCATAAGTAAACAGCATGACAAACGTGAGCAGTATATTATTAAAATTAAATTCATTTCTTTCCACTGATAAGGTAATCGCCACGTTTAAAACAAAGAGAAAAATTGCCATTTCCCATAGCAAGGAAGAAAATCCCCCCAATGTTACATGGCCAAGTCCCAGAATTCCCATGATAAATATGAGATCCGAGATAATAAGAGAGCTGAACATCATTAAATAAACCAACGCGTAATAGATCACGTCCAGCCTCATGATACCGGCCGCAGGATCAAAGGCATATTTAAAATTGCTTTTTAGAACATATAAATTACCTTTTACCCATCGGGTTCTCTGCTTAAACCATTGTTTCAGTTTCTGGGGCTCCTGTTCCCAGGTGACTGCCTGGGGTATAAATTTAATATAATAACCCATTCTGTATAACCGAAAGCTGATCTCCGTATCCTCTGCAAGTGCATTCACATCCCAGCCCCCCATCCGGTCGATCAATTCCCTCCGAATCACATAATTGGTCCCGGGTATGGTACACAATTTGAAAAAGAAATATCGCCCTGCCTGGTTCATGCACTGATAAGCCAGAGTTTCAATATTAACAAATCTTGTCAGCAGAGATGCGTATTTATTTCTGGTACGGAATTTACCAATCACTGCACCCAGCTTGTCGTCTGACATCAGGTTCTCCACAAGGATTTTAAGGGCTTGCTTCTCCGGTGTATTATCCGCATCATAAATGGCTATCACAGAACCAGAAGCCATAGAGAGTGCGATATTTAACGCATTGGATTTTCCTTTTCCCCCGACTACACGATTAGTATTAATGATAATAATTTTGGCAGATGGATTCTTTTGCTGAATGGTTTTTAAAACCTGGGCGGAATCATCGGTAGAATTGTCATTAATAACTATAATCTCATACCGGTCCTTAGGATAATCAAATTTCATTAAAGCTTCCATCGTTTTTCTAAGCACAATACTCTCGTTGTGGGCAGGAACCATAACCGTTACCATAGGATACTCTGAAATCGGCTTATGTCCGTCTGTACGATACATTCCCATAATATAGATATAGCCGCCTATGGAAAGTACAATATTTAAAAACAGCAGTCCCCAAATGGCAAAAATTGAATAGATTGCAAGAACATCAATAAATGACATGGCGCCTCTCCCTAATCATGAAAGAAATAGTTTTTTCTGTTCCTATACCTGGCCCAGAAAATCAGGAACAAAAAAAGTACTGAAGTAAATCCCACTGCAATGATCAGTCTCCTGCTCTGAGAAGTCAGATCTCGGGAAAACCGCTGAATCATATTCCGGCGATATTGATAACGGTCCGGATATACAGAAGGTGTAAAACTCAAATCCATTTTTTTATCATTTAAAATCAAATCCCCGTCTTTATAAGACATCAGCTGCTTATCCAGCCAATAGCCGTGATCCACATCCCAGATGCTTTTCAGTGGCACGAAAGAATCCTGGCAAACTTTCACTTTCCTTTCAATTTCCTCAAAATCCTCCTGCATGCTGATGGGTACAGCTGTGGAGTAAACAGATAAATAACTGACCCCTGTATCATCAATGGGGATTGATGTTCCCACCCATTGGTGCCCGTCTTTATAAACCTCATTGTTATTCCTATCTTCCGGCTTTAAATAAGAATCTATTTCACCTGAAGAAAAAATAGTTTTAAAATGACTCATAATTTCAATGGTATCTTTTTGAAACATCCAGTTGCGGGGAACCTCTAATGCCAGAGGATAAACTCCCTGTTTATTGTATATGGTCATTGCCTGGGCGAGATAGTCAAGCATTACATCTTTATCCAGACGGTTCATCTGGTTAATGGGCGCATTGATGATCACCGCACCTCCACTGGCCTGTGCAAAACGCAATACTTCACAAAAATGTGTCATGGAGGGATAGTCCCCATTTACATACATTGGCATTACAGAGATCACAAACGGAGTTTTTTTCTCTTTCAGCAGATTTACTATTTGAAGCAGCTTCCCCGGATCTTCATAGGGATACACCTTGTCAATTAAAATATACTGCGCAAATACGTGAGGACTTCCGTTATACGGCCATTTCCACTGGGATATCTCTTTAATTATTGCCGCCCGGATCAATTGATTGCTCATATCCGCTACTGGGATATGGGTTAACCTTCCATTCTTTGCACAAAAATATCCGCTTTTGTCATTCACCATTATTATTCCATTTTTATAGGAAGATTTCTTTAAAAATACAAAATAATTTTCTCTCACCAAACCAGTTTTGTTATCTGAACCTTGAAACGAATATTGCATCTGTCCCACAGTGCTATTTAACAGATCATACTGGTCCGACCTGTTTGTATGATCTAGATAGTTTTTTAAATACTCATTGCCTATCAATAAAATATGGGGTGACCCCGTTCTTCCGGCTATAGTGCTGCTGGTTTCATATTGTTTCAGCCTGTCGGTAAATCCGACCGGGCTTTGTTTAAAATCATAGCAGATAATATAGGAAAACTGATCCATATACTCCATGCCCCAGGAAGCGGATCCATAACTAATCTTTAAGCTCTGATAGGTTAAAAGTTCTACAAGATCATTTACTGCAGCCTTTGTATTTTCATCCGCATTGTCACTGTACATAATCAGGATATCTCCCTTTGGCATCTCCTCTGCCGAAGAAGTGGTAGCACGAATGATACTGACAGAGAAAAGAAGCAGAAAGCCGCTTAAATAGTACAAAATTTTTTTATACATCATACTGCAGTTCATTTTCTACCCTCTGTTTGAACAGGATCATATTGTTCTCAAAAACCTCTTTGTCATATTCCAAACTTGCCATCTTTACTTCCACCTTAATGGCAGCTTCTGTAATGCCGTTAAAGGCTTCCCTCTCGGTAATCCGGCTTCGAATCCTTCTCATTGCTATTTCACTTCCCTCCTTGCCACAGGTGAGTATGACTGCCAGAGATCCTTTATTATCTATGGAGTAGGTCTTGTCTTCCACCCGCACCGCATCCACCACAAGTTCAGCCAGTCTCTGAATGACATGTTCATAATTTTGTCTCGATAATATACTTTTGAGCTCCGCTTCATATTTCAGAACGATAATCATGAGAGAAAGAGACATCTGGTTTCTCTCCGCATATGCCACCAAGACATTTAAATCATTGTACAGGCTTCTCAGATTATAGAGCTTTGTCAACGGGTTGAGCACGACCAGTTCTTCCACCTGCCTCCTTAAAACATCATTTTCAAGCTCCAGCCTGTGGGTTCCAGATACGAACAGATACATGGCTGTAGCGGAAATAATGGGTATGAGAATCCAGATATAGCTGTAAAACGGAATCTCAACATCATAGGAAAGGAACAGATACAGCCGGTAAGCAGTATAAAAAGTGACCTCTATTCCTGCCAGAACAAGAGATAACGAAAACAGCTTAAATCCAGAAAATAAAATTACAAAAAAGGTTCCAAGTAACATAATGACTGCTTCAAACATCATGGCTTTTTCCGAATAACTGACTATCATTGCTCCGGCAAAGAGACAAAACAGTAAAATCACCAGTCCAATATCCTGCAGCAGATAACCAAACGAATTTTTATTTGTCATCAGATTATTTTCCTCACATTCCAACACAGAAAGTCGATTCTAAACAATTCTCAGCTTATGAAGTAATTCCGCAAAAACACAGTAGGTCATAATATCAATTGAAAGCCCTACCAGAAACAGTCTCTGAACCATCTCAGCATCACCACTGTTAACAATTACCACAATGGACTGGGAAAGCAGAAAGACCAGAACCATAAGAAGCATATTCAAAAACACCGTATTTCTTCTGTCTTTCACCTGACGTAAGGAATAACCTTTAAAAAACAGGAAGATGATGGAGCCTGTCAGTAAAATTAAGTATCCCACTGTTTTGGGAGCGGATAATTCCTTAAAGCTGCTCCAGCCTGACCAGAACAGACTCTTTGCCTTCTCCGGAAAGCCTGCCTCTTTCTCATAGTTTCCGCAATTACTTCTTCTCATATCCATCCCCTGTTTAATGGAGACATCAATCATGCCAATAAGACTTCCAGGATGCCGTAAATAATAAATTCCAATGTCCGCAACCGAATACTGATCCATAAATCCATGGTATAAGGAACTGTCACCTGATCTTACAAACGGCAGATAATCATAAGCAGAAGCATCGGCCAGCAATTCGTAGGATGGATCAATGCCAAATTCCGTAAGAGTCTTTGC
>JAQSYE010000136.1 GCA_029256305.1 Lacrimispora sp.
TATCAGTCTTTGGGCATGGCGGGACTTCTGTTTGCATCCCTTTCCTATTCCCTTTTTATTGGAGAGGATTACAGACTGGCAGGCTTTCTCACTATGGTTGCTTATGGCGTGGCAGCCGTTCTTGTTTTTGGATTAAAAGAAGTAAAAGAGCCTGAGAAAGAGAAAAAAAGCAGACTGCATTTTTTTCATACCTTTCTTGACGTGGTAAAAGACCGGTATTTTTTGCTTGGCATGGTGGGAATTACCCTACTTGAGGAGACGAACCAGACAATCACTGTATTTCTAAACCAGCTGCAGTACGTAAAATGCGGGATGGAGCCAAAGACAATGGGCTTTGTTTATATTATGGTCACCTTGTCAGGAATAGCAGGCGGCATGTGGTCCTATCGGCTAAGCAAAAAAATGGGGATTCTTCCTTTTTCCATCGTCCTGTTTTTATGCGCAGGGCTGTCCTGTCTGGTTCTTTTCGCGACCAAAAGTGGGTTGCTCTCGGTTCTTTGCATCATGCTTCTCAGGATGTCTTCTTCTCTTTTTGGGCCGTTAAAGGCAGAACTGCAAAGTCAGCGGATTACATCGGCAGACCGCGCCACAGTACTTAGTATTTATGCAGTGATGGCGGAAGCCTGCGGAGCGGGAACCAACCTTATATTCGGTAAGGCAGCGGCAGTAGATTTTTCCCATGCCATGCTCTGGGGCAGCCTGTTGTGCATCCTGGGAGGTGTACTCTTTGTGATCTTCCGCTTAAGAAAGGTATAAAAACTTCTAAGAGCTGGTAAAGCAGATGTCTCCTGTGTAAATGGTTTCATAGCCGTTAAAATGCAGGAGACTGTCCTTAAATTCCCTGGAACTGATTGTTTCAAGGAGCGCTGTAAAAGATGGTTGTTCCATTTCAGACTTAAGAATGACCAGATCCAAGGAGGCCTTGTTTAAGGCGATAAAATCCAGCTGTGGATATGCGGCCAGATGGGAGAGATCTCCCATGCTGACATCAGCTAGCCCGGATGCAACAGCATTGGCAGAAGACATGTGGGACAGACTTTCACCCCGGTAACCCTTAATAAAGGACCTGTCTATTTTTTCCTTTGTCAGCAGCTCGTCTAAATAAATCCGCAGGCCGTTGCCCTTTTCCCTATTTAAAAATTTAATGTCAGGGCGGCACAAATCCTTTAAGCTGTTTAACCCTTGGGGATTTCCTTTTTGGATATAAAAACCCGCTTTTAATGTACAGATATGGATGACTGCAGCCTCTTTTCCCGGAAGGAAATGACTGATCTGGCTGATTCGCTCCTCAAATCGTTCAAAGCAAAAGCAGGTGAGTGCCATATGGGTTTTCTCATAATAAAGAGAATACAGACTGTTGTAATCATTCATATAAGAATGTAGGAGTGGCAGGCTGTTTTCTCTCTGGATTAACAGGCTGCGCAGCAGTTCAACCGTTCTGGATTCCTGGCTGTTAATAATAAGCCCGTTTGTGTGAAGAAGGTAATCCATCTGCCTGCTGGCCTGGTCGGCAGAAAAACGAGGGATATCCATAACGGGAGGCAGCCCATTGGTAAAAATGTCCGCTTCTTTCTTCTGATTCGTTCTTGTCAGATACTCATTAAGCTGATCCTGGCTGATGCGAATCTGTTTGCCTACTTTTGCGGATTTTAATTCTCCCCGCTTAATTAATTCGTATACGGTAGCCTTTTTTATTTTCAGCTGATCCGCCACTTCCTGGGGCCTGTAAATTCTTTCCATGCCAATTCCTCTTTCCCCTGTTTTTATTATTACTAATGTTATAACATGGATTATTTTTTGTCAATCAAAGGTGAAAATTGATAAGTTGAAATAAATTGATTAATTATTCATGAAAAATAAGAAATAATCTAAAGATATAAGAATATTGACTTTTAATTGTGTATCATATAAAATAAACAGATAATTACTAAACATAACGAAACACAACAAAACAGAGCACTTGAGAATTGGGAGACTTCTTAATTGAGGACTTCATTAAAGAAAGAGGAGGAAAAAAGATGAAAAAAGGAAAAAAATTACTGCAAATTATGATGGCGGTGTCACTGATAGGTGGGCTGATTTCAGGCTGTAGTACAGCAGGGGGGAAAACAGTTCCTGCGACACAGACTGCCACAGCAGAGTCGCAGACATCAAAGCCCGCTCAGGAGACAACAACCGCTGTTCAGACTACAAAGGCAGAGGAAGCAAAGCCAGTTGATGTATACGTATTTATTGCAGCAAGTCTGAAAAACACCATGGAAAAGATCAAAGAGAATTATGAAAGCGCACATCCCGGAGTAACGATCATTTACAACGCGGACAGTTCCGGTACGCTTCAGAAGCAGATTGAAGAAGGTGCTCAGTGTGATATTTTCTTTTCAGCGGCACCCAAGCAGATGAATGCATTAAAGGACGGAGGATTCGTAGAGGATGGTTCCGATACCAGCCTTCTTTTAAACAAGGTTGTCCTTATTAAACCCAAGGGTGAAAAGACAGCTGTTACCGGATTTGAAAATATCACCGCAGCTTCCAGTCTTGCACTTGCAGGAGAGGATGTGCCGGTAGGGCAGTATGCCAGAAAGCTTTTCACCAATATGGGGATACTGGATCAGGTTATGAAGATGGAGATCAACGAAGGTGCCAATGTTACCGCAGTGTTAACTGCAGTTGCAGAAGGCAGCAATGAAGTAGGTGTGGTTTATGCCACAGACGCAGCTTCCATGCCCGACAAAGTAGAGATTATAGCAGAAGCGGATAAAACAAAGATTGATCCGGCTGTCTATCCGGTAGGCTTAATTAAGGACAAGGAAGCGAGTGAGGATCAGAAAAAAGCAGCAGCAGAATTTAAGGAATATTTAACCGGTGATGAGAGTGTGATGAAGCTCTTTGCAGATGCAGGATTTACCAAATATACAAAATAAAAGACCGGTAAGAAGGAGGTGACATGCATTGGGGGAATTATTAAAGACCATCGACTGGAGTCCTCTCTACCTGTCTTTGAAAACAGGAATTGTGGCTACCGTACTGACCTTCTTTTTAGGGATTGGTGCAGCCAGGCAGATTATGAAACTAAATAACACGGCAAAAGCCATTGCGGATGGGATTCTTACACTTCCCCTGGTGCTGCCTCCAACGGTGGCCGGTTTTTTTCTCCTTTTAATCTTCAGTCTGCGCAGACCATTTGGAAGATATCTTCTGGAAAACTTTGATATCAAGCTGGTACAGACATGGCCAGGATGCGTTATGGCGGCTTTCGTCATAGCCTTTCCACTCATGTACCGGAATGCCAGAGCTGCATTTGAGCAGGTAGATGTAACCATGATTCAGGCAGGAAGGACGTTAGGTCTGTCGGAACGCAAAATTTTTTGGAAAATCGTAGTTCCAATCGCTGCCCCTGGGCTTGCTTCGGGAACCGTGCTTTCCTTCGCAAGGGCCATAGGCGAGTATGGAGCTACTACCATGCTGGCGGGAAATATTCTTGGAAAGACCAGAACGGTATCCGTGGCCATTGCTACAGAAGTGACTGCAGGAAATTGGGACACGGCAGGATTCTGGGTATTGGTTATTGTTCTTTTATCGTTCTTTATTGTGGCATCCATGAACATAATAGCAGGAAAGAATATGAATAATGGAAGCGGGTGGGCCTGATATGCTGAATGCAAAGATCGTAAAAAAATTTCACGGTTTTAATCTGGATGTGGAATTTGAAACGGACGGAGGCTGCATGGGAATATTAGGGGCTTCCGGATGCGGAAAAAGCATGACTCTAAAATGTGTGGCAGGCATTGAAAAACCAGACAGCGGAAGAATCGTTCACAATGGAAAGGTGCTTTTTGATTCGGAAAAAGGAATTAATCTTCCGGCAAGGGAACGCCATGTAGGGTATCTGTTTCAGAACTACGCCCTGTTTCCTACCATGACTGTAGAGGACAATTTAAAGATATCCCTGACAGGTAAGGATAAGGAAAAGCAGATTCAGATTTCGGAGCAGATCGGACGTTTTCAGCTGCAGGGTCTGGAAAAACGCTATCCCTCCCAGTTGTCAGGAGGCCAGCAGCAGCGTGTGGCACTGGCACGTATGCTGCTGTGTAAGCCGGAAATGATTTTGTTAGATGAGCCATTTACTGCTCTGGATGGATTTCTAAAAGACACTCTTCAGCTGGAGATGCTGGAATTGTTAAAGGATTTCAATGGGGATGTGCTGTTTGTTTCCCATTCCAGAGATGAGATTTACCGGTTCTGCGACCGTATGATCTTGCTGTCCAATGGAGAAAGCGTAGTAGAGGGGCTTACAAAGGATATATTTAGAAAACCATTAAAAGTGGAGGCGGCAAGGCTGACTGGCTGCAAGAATATTTCACCCATAGAACGGATCAGCGAATATGAACTTTATGCGCTTGATTGGAACATAAAACTGAAAACAGCCGAACCAATTGGAGATTCCACTCAGTACATTGGGATCAGAGGTCACAATCTGATTCCAGTCAACAATCCTGAGGAAGAAAACACAATGAAAATCTCTCTTGCAGGAAGTGCACATACAACCTTTCAACAGCAATATCTGGTTCAGAATGCTTCCAAACTGTCTTCTTCCAAGATCTGGTGGATCAGGGAAAAGAAAGAATACGAGGCAAAAGAAATGGAGACAATCCCATTATATTTGAAATTCCCCAAGGAAGATCTTTTGCTTTTGTCTTAATTTTATTAGGTATTTATGAAATAGATTGACAAATACCAAGGGAAAATTTATTATGAATAATAATAATGTGATTGAGAGGGAGGCTGGTCGTATGAAAATAAGTGCCAGAAATCAGTTGAAAGGAAAGGTTGTAGAAATTGAGTCCGGCTCAGTGAACGCAATCGTGACCATAGATATCGGAGGAGGTAATTTTATCTCTGCCACGATTTCCATGGCGTCAGTAAGGGATTTAAAACTGGAAGTTGGGTCAGATGCATATGCCATTATAAAGGCCACTTCTGTTATGGTAGGAATTGATTCATAAGATAGGATAGAGGAGGGGGCCGGTAATACGGCTCCTTTTCATTATTACAGCGGCATTCTGGTATGCTGTTATTTTTTTAGATGGAATAATTTTTAGACAACAGGCATTAATTTGTATAAAACACTGTAAATAAAAGATTAATACATTTATATTTGTGCATTGTGTTGTATTGAATTGAATGGTGAAAACATATATAGTGATAGCAACCTAAGTCGTCGACAAAACTTTACGGTTACTTTTTCATTTTCTATTCACAATGAGGTGGAGTGGCAAGATCTGTGCAAGATCTGCCTTCCACCTCTTCTTTTATGTAAGGAGGAATTGGTTATGAGACAGGTTGCTATCTATGGAAAAGGCGGTATCGGTAAATCTACAACCACACAGAATTTAACGGCAGGTCTGGCAGAGATGGGAAAGCACATTATGATCGTGGGGTGCGATCCCAAAGCAGATTCTACCAGACTGGTTTTAGGCGGTCTGGCGCAGAAAACGGTACTTGATACCCTTCGTGATGAAGGCGATGATATTGAGCTGGATGCGGTTTTAAAGGAAGGTTACGGCAAAATCAAAGGCGTGGAATCCGGCGGACCGGAGCCAGGCGTCGGCTGTGCAGGCCGCGGTATTATCACTTCCATTAACCTGCTGGAACAGCTGGGAGCCTATACCGATGATCTGGATTATGTATTCTATGATGTTCTTGGCGATGTAGTGTGCGGAGGCTTTGCCATGCCGATCCGGGAAGGAAAGGCACGGGAAATTTATATCGTTTGTTCCGGCGAGATGATGGCGCTTTATGCAGCAAATAACATTTCAAAAGGAATTACCAAGTATGCAAAGACCGGTGGGGTCCGACTTGGAGGTCTGATCTGCAATTCCAGAAAGGTAGATAAGGAGCAGGATCTTGTAGAGGCTGTGGCGGCGAAAATCGGCACTTATATGATTCATTTTGTACCCCGTGACAATGCAGTGCAACGGGCAGAGATCAGAAAAAGAACGGTCATAGATTTTTCCCCGGATGAGCCTCAGGCAGATGAATATCGTGCTCTGGCAAGAAAGGTGGATTCCAACGAAATGTTTGTAATTCCCAATCCAATGAAGATTGATGAGCTGGAAGAAATTTTGATGCAGTACGGAGTTATGGACTAAGCGGTCAGGGAGAGGAGAAAATATTATGTTATTGGTGAGAGCGATTATCAGACCGGAAAAGGCGGATCTTGTTATGAAGGAAGCCTCAGAAGCGGGATTTCAGGCAGTGACCAAGATGGATGTATATGGACGGGGCAAGCAAAAAGGGATCACGGTAGGAGATGTTCACTACGATGAAATTCCAAAAGAAATGCTGTTATTTTTCTGCAACGACGAAGACAAGGATGATCTGGTCAGAGTGATTATGAGAACTGCCAGAACAGGGGAAGGCAATTATGGAGACGGACGTATCTTTGTATCTCCGGTAGAAGATGCCTATACCATTAGCACAGGAAAGCAGGGACTTTAGGAGGAACGATTGCTATGAAAGAAGTAATGGCATTTATCCGGGTGAACAAAATAAACCCCACAAAGAAAGCTCTGGCAGAAGGCGGATTCCCTGCAATTACCTGCAGATCGGTATTAGGAAGAGGAAAGAAACGGATTGATCCGGAGCTTTTGTCCCTGGTCCTGGAAACAGGGGAGCTTCCCATGTCTCCCAAAGGAGAATATTTGACGGAGTCCTTCCGCTGGATTCCAAAACGGCTGCTTACCCTGATTGTAGAAGATCAGCAGGTGAAGGCTGTGGTGGATATATTTATAAAAACAAACCAGACAGGAAATCCAGGCGACGGAAAAATATTTGTGCTTCCCATTAATGAGGCCTATACCGTCAGAAGCGGAGAACGCACAATAGAGGCATATTGACAGGAGGTGAGGGAAATGTCAAAGGAACGAGAATTATTGCTGGATAAATATTCATCCAGAGTATTTAAAAATAGAAAAAGTCACATCACTCAGCTGGAATTTGGGGAAAATCCGGATGAGATTGCAGCGAATTCCAGGGCAATACCGGGAATTATCACTGCAAGAGGCTGCTGCTATGCAGGCTGTAAGGGCGTTGTGGTAGGACCTGTAAAGGATTCAGTAGTCATCACACACGGGCCCATTGGCTGCGCCTTCTATTCCTGGGGAACCAGAAGGAACAAAGCAAAACCTTCCTATGAAGGCGAACCCAATTTTGTTCCATATTCCTTTTGTACAGATATGAGGGCATCGGACATTGTATTTGGAGGAGAGAAGAAGCTGGAAGAGGGAATTGATGAGATTATGCAGCTGTTCCATCCCAAGTGTATTTTCATCTGCTCCACCTGCCCCATCGGTCTCATTGGTGACGACGTGCAGGCTGTGGCAAAAAGAGTGGAGGAAAAATACGGCATTACTGCCATCGGCTATTCCTGCGAAGGTTATAAGGGAGTTTCCCAGTCATCCGGTCACCACATCGCAAACAACGGACTGATGCGTTATGTAATCGGAAAAGGGGAAGAAGCGCCCAAGGGAAAATACAGTTTAAATATCCTGGGCGAATACAACATCGGAGGCGACGGCTGGGAACAGGAACGGATCCTTAAGAAGATCGGATATGAAGTGGTTTCTGTATTTACCGGAGACGGTTCCTACGAAACCTTAAAAAATTCCCACCTGGCAGATTTAAATCTGGTTATGTGCCATCGGTCCATTAATTACATTGCGGAAATGATGAAGACAAAATATGGAGTTGACTGGCTGAAGGTGAATTTTATCGGAGTAGGGGCTACGTCTAAATCACTGCGTATGATGGCAAAATATTTCAACGATCCGGAGCTGACGAAGCGCACAGAAGAAGTGATTGCAGAGGAACTGGCGGAGATCAGCGGGGACATAGAGTATTACAAATCCAAGTTAAAGGGGAAAACAGCCGGAATCTTTGTAGGAGGCTCCCGTTCCCATCATTACCAGATGCTTTTAAGGGATTTTGGTATGGAAACAACCATTGCAGGCTATGAATTTGCCCACCGGGATGATTATGAAGGACGGGAAATTATTCCTCAGATCAAGGCGGATGCAGATTCTAAAAACATCGAAGAGATTTCGGTGGAGAGAGTAGTTGGATATGAGGACAGATACTCTCTGGAGGAGTTAAAGGATCTGCGAAACGAGGGAGTAGAGCTGGATAACTATAGCGGAATGATAAAAGATATGAAGGAAGGCTATATGGTGGTGGATGACTACAACATGTTTGAAACAGACCAGCTGATTGAAGCGTATAAACCAGACATTTTCTTTTCTGGAATCAAGGATAAATATGCCATACAGCATGGCGGAGTCGTATCCCGCCAGATGCATTCCTATGATTACTCCGGACCGTATGCAGGTTTTAGGGGAGCAGTAAACTTTGGAAGAGATGTAACCATGAGCCTTTATACCAACGCCTGGTCGCTGGTAAAACCGCCGTGGAAAACCATGCCAATGTTAGAAGGAACGTTAGGAGGTGCGGGCTGATGCTTGAATTAACACCAAAAGAAATTATGGAAAACCGTCACATGACCATCAATCCCTGCAAAACCTGTGAACCGGTGGGCGCCATGTTCTGCGCACTGGGCGCTGAAAAGTGCATGCCCCACTCCCATGGTTCTCAAGGGTGCTGCTCCTATCACAGAACGGTGTTAAGCCGTCATTTCAAGGAACCAGCTATTGCTTCGTCAAGCTCCTTTACAGAGGGTGCTTCTGTATTCGGAGGACGCAGCAATATTACCACAGCAGTGAAGAATGTCTTTGATATTTATAAACCGGATATTATGGCGATCCACACCACCTGCCTTTCCGAGACCATTGGTGACGATGTTGGTTCCTATATTGTGGATATGGAAGTGCCTGAGGGAAAAACGGTTCTTTATGCCAGTACACCTTCCTATGAAGGTTCCCATATCCAGGGATTCTCCAACATGATGATTGGATTTATGAAGTATATGACGAAGAAAACCGGAACTCCCAATGGAAAAGTAGCCATCTTCCCCGGTTGGGTAAATCCCGGAGATGACAGGGAGTTAAAGCGGATTGCAGAGCTGATGGGCGCAAACTATATCTATTTTCCAGACCATGACGGAACTTTAGATCACCCTATGGATGGGAAAAATGAGTATTTCCATGACAATGCAGGGACCAAAGCCAAAGATATTGAGGCGATGGGGGATTGTGAAAAGCTGATTTCCATGGGAATCTACTGCTCTTTGGAGCCGTCGGAGTATTTAAAAAAGGAATACAAAGTTCCTTTTTCCAATATTCCCGTCCCTGTAGGCGTCAAGCTGACAGATCAATACATACTGGAACTTCAGAAATTCACAAAAAAAGAGGTTCCAAAAGAGCTGGAAGATGAACGTGGCAGACTGGTGGATTTAATGCTGGATTCCCATCAGTACGTGTATCAGAAAAAAGCCGCCATCTACGGAGATCCTGACATTGTGTATGGATTTACGGCCTTATGCCTGGAACTGGGAATGACTCCCAGATATATCATAACCGGTACTCCCAAAGCCCACTGGGAGAAAGAAATTAAAGCGCTGATGGATCAGTATGGAGTAGATGAAAGCGAATATGTGGTGAAGGCAGATACGGATTTATTTTACCTCCATCAGCTGATTAAAAATGAGTCCGTAGATATTCTTTTAGGCTCCAGCTATGGAAAACAGATTGCAAAAGCAGAAGATATTCCACTGGTACGTATGGGATTTCCTGTACTGGACCGCTACGGAAACCCCATACAGGCGACCGTTGGATATGCGGGTGCAATCCGGTATACGGAAAAGATCGTAGATGCCATGATGGACCGCAAGGACCGGGATGCGGCTGACGAAGATTTTGATGTAGTGATGTAAATCAGGAAGTAAATGGAACCAGGGAGGGAGCCGACCCCTCCCTATTTCTGTTTAAATTGGCGGGTCTTTGAAAGGAGTATGATCATGGAAACGGAGAACAGCAACAGGAATATATTGGACGCCAGGAAAAGTTCCATTGTTGTAAAAGACGGGTGCAATGGCCTGGGCGGTGGAATTTCATGTGACAGCAACAGTGTATCCGGTTCCGTGTCTCAGCGGGCCTGTGTATACTGCGGAGCCAGAGTTGTTTTAAACCCAATAACCGATGCCTGGCACATCGTTCACGGTCCCATCGGATGTTCCAGCTATACCTGGGATATCAGGGGATCGTTAACCAGCGGAGAGGATATTTACAGAAACAGCTTTTCAACGGATTTGCAGGAAACGGATATTATATTCGGCGGAATCAGAAAGCTTGAGGCAGCAGTCGACGAACTGATGGAGAAGGAAGACAACGTAAAGCTGATATTCATTTATGCCACCTGCATTGTTGGCGTGATCGGAGACGATGTGGAGGC
>JAQSYE010000137.1 GCA_029256305.1 Lacrimispora sp.
AGAACATTGATTTTCATGCACTGACGGAAGATATGGGATACGCTCTGATAAAAGCACTTTCCGGTTATGAGGAAGCCATAAAAAAGGCGGCAGGGCGTTATGAACCTTCTGTTATTGCAAGATATTTAGTAACGGTCGCGGTGGCATTTAATAAATTCTATCACGAGTGTCCTATTTTACAGGTGCAAGAGAACACAAGGCAGGCCAGGATTGTCCTGACTGATCTGACGCAAAGCGTTATTTTGGATGCCTGTGGTCTGCTTGGCATGGCATGTCCGGAAGAAATGTAGGAATAGAGGAACAGAACTCAAATTACGTGGTATAATCAGGGAAAAGAGCATATACAAATATAGGAAGTCTGATGTAAGAAAAATCACGAGGTGATGGTAATGAAGGATTCCCAAGTCCGGTATAAAGTTGAGGCGTGGGACAGCTTACAGCAGCTGTTTCAAATAAAAAGGATAAATAACCATATATTACATTTTCTCGCATCATTTGAAGGTAAATTAGATATGAACCGGCTGCGGAAATCGGTTGCCGTATCAGCAGAAGCGTTCCCTTTGCTCAAATGTCGTTTTAATGAAGAGGAAAGACGCCCATATTGGGAATGCCGCAGCAATACCACAAATGAAATGCTGACTTTGATTGAAACGGCAGATGTTAAATCAGCTGTGAAGCGGTTCCTTGTTTCAGAGATTAATACATCAACAGGACCGCAGATCAAGCTGGGGGTGATCCGGGATACAAAAGCGGATACTCTTGTCATACTAATGAACCACATGCTGTGTGATGCAGCAGGATTTAAAGATTATCTGTATCTGCTAAGCAGCATTTATAATGAGATCAGGGAGGATGCGAATTATCAGCCACCGGCATTGGGAAGCAGAAGATTATCTCAGATTACTGGTTTGTTTTCATGGAAAGACAGAATAAAAATTCTGTTTAGCAAGAATGACATGTCCACTCATGATCCTGCACAATTTAAACTGGAGGGAGACTTAAACAATCCATTTATAGAGACCAGAAGCATTCCTAAAGAGGTTTTTTTGAATTTGAAGGAATATGCCAGGAATCATGATGCTACCATAAATGATATGATACTTACTGCATATATCCGTACTCTTTATGAAACGATTGGTTATGTTTTTGAAATTCCAAGCACGGTTGATCTAAGAAAATATTTACCCGGTCATAAAGCGGAAGGAATCTGTAATCTATGTACCAATCTCACCTGCGAAATCGGATCCGAAGTCGGGACATCATTTGAAGATACTCTCTTAAAAGTCAGGGAAAGTATGAAGAAAGAAAAAGCCAGTATCGCCTGTATAAAAAGTATATTCATGCTGGAGAAAGTATTTGATGTATTGCCTTATAAACTGGCAAAAAGTATTTTAAATAAAAGTTTTGATAATGCACTGATTGCCTTTACTAATATTGGGATCATTGATAAAACGCAGTTTTACTTCGATGATCTGGAGATAACCAATGCGTATATGACCGGTTCCGTAAAGTACAGCCCTTATTTACAGCTTGCAGTTTCAACTTTTGATAATAATCCTGTGCTGAGTGTCAATCTTTATGGTTCACAGGCAGATCGTGATATGGTGTCTGATTTACTAGATAAGGTTGTTCTGCAATTGTATCGTAACAATAACTGATTAATGCAACAGGAAAAGGAAACATATGGACTACGAAAAACAAAAACGATTTATAGTAAACCTGATTTACTGTGGATTGATTATTTTGTTAGTAACCATTACCATCCGATATGCATTGGGGCTGGTCTCTCCATTTATAGCAGCATTTTTAATCGCATACATCTTAAAAATACCGGCAAAATGGATAGCCGAGAAAACAAATCTTTCTTATAAGCTGATTGCCATGCTCTTAGTACTGCTGTTTTACAGTACGGCAGGCATTTTAATCTCCCTGCTTGGAATTAAGCTGGTGACCATTACCGTTGATATAATTATGGCATTGCCGTCAATCTATAAGAACCAGATGGAACCTGCTCTTGGTTATATTTTTAAAGGGATTGAGCAGACTGTTTCCCGTATGGATGCTGCACTCGTAGAAACTCTTAATGGTCTGTTCACCCAGTTTGTCCGGTCTTTGGGTGAACTTGTTACCAACTTATCCGTCAGGATGGTGGAAGAACTCACCAGCTATGCTTCCCTGCTGCCTGGAATGTTTTTCAAACTCCTGCTGATGATTATTTCAACCTTCTTTATTGCAGAAGATTACGATCTTCTGGTTGAATTTATGTCCCGCCAGTTATCGGATAAGGCAGTCAGACTGCTACTTCAAATTAAGGAATATATGGTAGATACACTGTTTGTATATATCCGTTCCTACGCCCTTATTATGGCAATTACATTTGTGGAGCTGTCCATAGGGCTTACCATCATTCGGGTTTCAAATGCAATATTAATTGCACTTGCAATCTCTGCTTTTGACATTCTTCCAGTGCTAGGAACAGGCGGAATTATGCTCCCGTGGATGATTATTATGGCAATTCAGGGAAATGGTCCGCGGGCGTTCGGGCTGCTTATAGTATATCTGGTTATCACCGTGATCCGTAACATTCTGGAACCCAAAATTGTGGGCAGCCAAATCGGTCTGCATCCAATTGTAACTCTGGTAAGTATGTTTGTAGGTGCACAGCTTTTAGGTATCATGGGAATGATCAGCTTTCCCATAGTTTTCTCCCTGCTCCGCCATCTAAATGATACCAATACAATAAAGTTGTACAAATAAATCTTATGAAATGTTTAAAGGACATAGAAGTAAAGCGTGCCTGTGAATACTTGACGCCGCAAGAGGGGCAGAAGCGACTCTTACAGCGGAAGTGTCGAAGATACTTATTTATTTGATAAATCATTCTGACTGTGTTACAATATGAATCACTTTTAATGGGGGTATGATAGAATGAAGAGGAAGATAATATGTGTCAGCGTTATCCTGATTAGCTGTATTTTTGCTGTAGGATGCGGGAAAAAGGTTATAAAAAATGAAACATCTGTTGCGGCAGTGAAAGAAGAACCGATAACTGCAGCCAGTACAGAGGAGTTAAGCAAAACAATGTCTGTTTTTACAGAGGCGCCTAATAAAAACAGCTCCATTAAAATTGAGTATCCAAGCTTCACCGGCGATCATTCAAAAGAGTTAAATACTCTGGTATTAGACAAAGTAAAGAGCTTTGCTGAAATTGATACATCTGTATTTTCAGCAGATACGGCTCTAACGGTGGATTATCAGTCGGCAGTTACGCTTTTGAACAGTAAAATGGTCAGTATCATATTCTGGGGATCAAGCTATACAGAGGGCAGTGCATATCCAGTCAGTAATTTGTTCACGCTGAATGTTGATCTGCAGACAATGAAAGAGATTACCTTAAAAGATCTTTATAAAACCGACGCAGATTTTGAAAAAGTGTTTTTTGAAAAGGCATTCTTCCCGACTGATCCGATTACATCATATGATGAGGCCAGTTTCCCGGATATGCTTAAGCTTCAATCCCCGGAGTATCAGACAGTGGATCCTTTTAGCATAGCTGACAACATTATCGTTTTTCTTAAGCCTGATGGCGTTGTATTTAGTGTGCCAGCCATACATGCAACAGGAAGTGATCATCTGGAGGCGCAGCTTAAATACAGCGATATACAGAAGTTTTATTTATTACAACAGAATTATTGGGAAGATTAATTATATAGAAGGACCGACCAGGGTTTTGCCCGGGCTGGTCCTTCTTTTTTTACATATTTTAGTTTAAGTTGTTGTACCAATAGGTCCCCTGGTTGCCTCTGGTTTCATCCTGGGAAGCGTTTGCCGGCCTTTCATAATTGTGTAAAAATGCGCAGGCAAGATAATAGGCACTTTGGTTTGATTGAGTAAATTGTGAAAAAGTCAAATTGTATGAAGATGTTTTGATGTACTGTAACCCTTTCTGAACTTCGTATAAGATGCGCTTTAATTCACTGTCCATATTGGCTACGACCAGCTTGTTGCTTTCAGCCCAGTTGATATATTTGGTAGCCGGAGTCCACTGAACCAGACCAAAACCACCGCTTGTATTGCCTTCGTTCAGACTCTGCCAGATACCTGGATTAATGGTACTTTCTGTCTGCATATTTCCAAGCATACCGCAGATGGCATTCTTGGTCCAGCCTTCTTTTCTTAAATAGTCAAGGATGTACTGAGCATTTACAGTCATCTGTTTGGTTGATAAATAACTGTTACTGCAATAGATGGAAGAACTGCCTCCTGAAGCCGCTGCATCTAAGGCTGTAAGGGTTGCTTTTCCCGCTTTGCCATCTACGGTGAGACTTTTAGCCTGCTGAAAATTCCTGACTGAGGTATCAGTACCGCCGCCGAATTTTCCGTCAGGGGTTCCGCTGTTATAACCCGCTGTATTTAACTTTGTCTGCATGGTTTTTACACCTGCACTGTAACGAAGTCTGTCATCCTTCATGTAATAGCCGGTGCCTGCAAGCACCTGAGCATAAGTATATATTGAATTATCATAATCTGCCATTGTATTATTCTCCTTTTATTTTCTGAATTTGCAAATTCAACAATAAAAAAGAAAATTAATAGCCGGATGTAAACCAAGAAACAAAGAAAAATTCTTGCGAAATATGGATTATTTTTGATATTTTTGTTGAAACATTTCCTTTGCTAACATACAATAATAATAAAATACGCTTACCTACCGTGAAAGCCTGTAAATGGGAAAAGCAGATTACTTAAGGGGAACACTTATGGACAATTTTATCACATTATATGAAAAATGGAGAAAGTCATATATTAAGATCGCATTTTTGATTTCTTCTGTAAATCTGGTAGTGGAAATCATTATGTCATATTTGCTTATGGTAAAGTATCCGGGAATGATAAAACTGGATCCTATCCCATACATACTGTTGTATATTGTTATTCCTTCTTCCCTGAATTTTGCCATATGTATATTTGGTAACTCGAAAATAAAATCCGACAGAATTTCTGAACAGGCAAAAAATTATATCTCTGTTCTGACTCTTACTGGGATTTGTTTTGTTATGTCCTGTGCCCATAATGTATATGCGGTTCTCTCCTGCAGTCTTTGCTTTCCTGTTTACGTCACCATCATATTTTCTGATAGAAAAATGACGAGAAATATTTCGGTGATTGCCTTTTTTCTAATATGCATCAGTACTTATTTTGGAGCCATTGACGGGAGAGCAGATGATAAGCTGTTATATGTTGATTTATTTATCACACTGGATCTGCTCATCACATCTTATTTTATAGCCAGATATCTCTTTCGGCTGGAATATGAAAAAAACATGCTAATAAAAGAAAGTTTCATAAAGCAGTCTCAGCTTGAAGAACAGTTAAAATATGATCCGTTGACAAATCTATATAATATGAGTACATTTTTCAATCTGCTATCCATGGCAATTGAAAAAAAGAATTTCCTCTGGTAGTGGCAGTCATTGATATTGATAATTTCAAACGAGTGAATGACACATGGGGGCATGATAATGGAAATACAGTTTTGATTTATCTATCCCAGCTTCTTCAGGCTCACTGCTCGGCCATGGGGCAGGTGTTTCGCTATGGAGGAGAGGAATTCTCTATTATTTTTCCTAACAAGTCGTCAGAAGAGGCCAAGTTTGTGGTAGAGGATATTCAGATTATTTTTGAAACTCATCAGTTTGAGTTCTTTGAACAGGGAAGCATTACTTTTAGCTGTGGAATTGCGGAGACTTCGGATTGGAACTGCAAACCCAGAGATATATTCCATATAGCAGACCAGGCGATGTATCAGGCAAAGTCCACTGGTAAGAACAAAACAGTGATATATAAAGATGTGATATAAAAATAAGAAAAGAGCCGTAATTTCATCAGCTTGCTGATTTTTATGGTTCTTTTTTAATCCTCTTATAAAGTTAAACGAATTTAGCGAATGAACTAAATTTATCATAAACAAAAATATGGCAGTTGAATTTAAGTTAAATAATTAAATAAAATAAAGGTTAATTTAAAAGCCTTATTAATAAGAGTTTTAGATAATCAAAGGTAAAATGCACAAAAAAAGTTATAAAATAATAAAAAAATGTAAAAAATGCGGTATTTATGTTAAAAAACTGGATTTTGTTATTGACACCATTTACAATAATTACTATAATGGATTATATGGTAACAATGCAATGTTCTGAATTGTTTAGATAAAATTGAATAAACAATAAGTTGACATGCATTGTTACGGAAAATGTGAAAAGGAGAAGGGAATTATGAAAATCAGGAGAGTTGCAGCCCTAACAATGGCCGCCGCAATGATGTTGTCTGTAACAGCATGCAGTTCAGGAAAACAGGTTGAAGAGACCACGCAGACGACAGCAGCAGAAACTAAGGCGCCGGAAAGCAAGGCAGAGGAAACAACAGCAGCCAAAACTGAGGAAACTCAGGAAGCTGAAGAAATTAAAGAAGTAGTTTTTCCAGATCAGTTAAATAACGGAGAACCCTGTACCATTCGGTTTGGCTGGTGGGGTGGCCAGACAAGACATGAGAGAACAGAAGAAGTTGTTAAGATGTTTATGGAAAAATATCCGAACGTAACTGTGGAGACTGAGCCGTCTGATTTTAACGGTTATTTTCAGAAACTGCCTACGTTGGTAGGAGCTCAGGATGTATGGGACGTATTCCAGTTGGGGAATAACTGGGCGGAGTACAGTACCATTGTTACTGATCTGACTCCTTACATAAAAGATAATATCATTAATACAGATAATATTTCAGATGGTTTCCTGGCAACGACTAATGACCTTGGAAAACAGATGGAAATTTCATTAGGAACGAATGCTCATTGCATTATCTATAATGCGGATATGCTTAAGAAAGCAGGCCTTGATGAACCGGCAGAGAACTGGACCTGGAAGGATTATGAGGAATATTCCGAAGCTCTCAAGGCAGTTACCGGTGAGTTTGGTTCATCCTCTCTGGAAGAATTCTACGGAGCCTGCACGGTAGGCGTTGCTCAGTACGGTGAAGGATTAAATTTCTTCAAGGCAGATAACAGTGGATTAATGATTGAAAAACCGGATTATATGGTACCTTTCATTGAGATGGTTCAGAGAATGACAAAAAGCGGAGCTTATCCGGACAGAGGTTCTTTAAATGAGATGGGAACTGCACCGGAGCAGAACTTCGTGGCAACAGGAGAAGCAGCTATGACATGGGCTTTGTCCAATCAGGTAGTAGCCATGGCAAAGGCAGCGAATGAAAACGGTGTAGGAACCTTGAGAATAGCTACGATTCCAAGAATGAAATCAGATGGACCATCCGGTTACGCAGTAAAATCTTCACAGGGTCTTGCGATTTACAGTCAGACAAAATATCCTGAAGTATGTGCAGCCTTCATTAATTACTTTATTAACAGTCCAGATGCAAACAAGGTTCTGTTAGGCGAGAGAGGTGTTCCTATTACAAGTGCGGTTCGTGCCTCTGTCAAGCCCCTGTTAACTGACTTGGAAAAAGATATCTATGCATATGTAGCAACAGTTGGTTCATGGAAGGATTCTAAGGATGTGTTTATTAACGAACCGTCTCAGCAGAATGCAATCAAGGACGAGTTCAAAAATCAGATGGACAGAGTAAACGCGGGTGAGGTTACTGCTCAGGAGGGTGCTCAGAAAATATTTGATTTTGCCAACGACGCATTTACAAGAAAATAAATCTGTACAGGCAGATAGAAAGTTAAAGTATCAGGATGGCGGCCTGCTGTGATAAGCAGCAGGTCGTTTTTATGAGGAGTTGTCGGACCTATGCCCAAAAAACTTGGGCAAGGAAGATGAAATACCCTGCGGGTATACCTCTATGCCCAAAAAACTTGGGCAAGGAAGATGAAATACCCTGCGGGTATACCTCTATGCCCAAAAAACATGGGCAAGGAAGATGAAAGGAGAGATGGGGATGAAAAATCAGATGGGTGAGGGTTTGAGGGAAAAAAGGACTCTTAAACAGCGCTTGTGCTCGGATAATGCGGTGGGGTATGTATTTGCAGCCCCCTTTATCGTGGGGTTTTGCTGTCTGACATTATTACCGATGATATTGTCGCTGTATTATTCCATGACCAATTATAACTTCGTGCAGTCGAGCTTTATTGGATTGGACAATTATGTGCGGATGTTTACCAAGGATGACAAATTCTGGTACTCTGTCTGGAGAACGTTGGTTTACGTGGTTCTGGCTGTCCCTGCCAAGTTAATATTTGCTCTCTTGGTGGCCTATTTTCTGACAAGGGAGACGAGAATAGCCAGTCTATATCGGGCAATCTATTATCTGCCCTCACTGGTTGGGGGATCCGTGGCAGTTGCACTTGTGTGGAAGCAGATGTTTGCGCGCAAAGGCATGATTAACAGTATTATTATGTCTCTTGGTTTGGATCGGCTAAACTGGATGGGGGATAAAGTCCTGGTTATGTTTCCTCTTGCCCTTTTGACTGTATGGCAGTTCGGTTCTTCTATGATAATCTTTGCTGCCGGCTTAAAAGAAATCCCAAGGACCTACTATGAAGCAGCGGAGATCGA
This sequence comes from Lacrimispora sp., assembly GCA_029256305.1. Classification (GTDB taxonomy): domain Bacteria; phylum Bacillota; class Clostridia; order Lachnospirales; family Lachnospiraceae; genus Lacrimispora. The sequence continues at coordinate 8,571 of JAQSYE010000137.1, forward strand.
CGGTGCCAATGCATTCCAGCGATTTTTGAAGATCACCCTTCCCTGTCTGTCTCCGGTGATTTTATATAATCTGGTCATGCAGACCATTACCGGATTCATGGTATTTACTCAGGCATTTATTATCACACAGGGCGGACCGGCGGATGCCACAAACTTTATTGCATATTACATCTTTAAACAGGGCTTTGCTTATCAGGACATGGGATATGCCAGTGCGATTTCCTGGGTGCTGCTGATTGTAATTTCTATTGTTACACTGCTGATCTTCAAGACCTCCAAACGCTGGGTGTTCTATGAAGCAGGCAGTGAAGATTAAGGAGGTGGAACAAAATGGGGATGCATGCTAAAAAAAGAATTGATAAAATTTTGTACCACGGATTAATCGGCGGTTTTGGACTTATCATGATCTATCCTGTCTTCTGGATGATAATAGGAGCATTTAAAAATAATAACGACATTCTAAACCATTCCGCTTCCTTCTTTCCCACTTTGGGATGGCATATGGAAAACTGGGGAAATGGCTGGAAGGGTTATAGCGGAGTAACGTTTGGTACCTTTTTTAAGAATTCCCTGATTGTAGCAACCGTCTCCACCTTTGGTACGGTAATTTCTTCCTCTATGGTGGCATATGCCCTGGCGAGAGTAAAATTCAAGGGAAGAAAGCTCTTGTTCTGGTGTATGCTTGGCACGCTCATGCTTCCGGGGCAGGTTATTATGATCCCTCAATATATGATCTATAACTTTGTTGGACTGGTTGGAACTTATGTTCCGCTGATTCTCCCTCATTTTTGTGGTCAGGCGTTTTTTATCTATCAGATGATGCAGTTCTGCCAGGGAGTTCCCAGAGAACTGGATGAGGCCGCTTTTGTCGATGGATGCAATAAATATATGATCTATTTTAAGATTATACTGCCACTTTTGAAACCGTCTATTGTAACGACGCTGATCATTCAGTTTTACTGGAAATGGGATGACTTTATGGGACCTTTGATCTATTTAAGCAAGCCCGTAAGCTGGACTGCATCGGTTGCCCTTAAGAACTTTGCAGATGCTTCCGGACAGTCTGATTATGGCGCACTCTTTGCCATGTCCACCCTTTCCCTGATCCCAGTGTTCCTGATCTTCTTAATATTTAACAGACAGTTGGTAGACGGCGTAAGTTCAACCGGATTAAAAGGCTGATGGCAAAAGAGGTTAGGAGGAAAAGTGGCTGTGATAAATCGTTATGAACTGGTAAACAGACATAATCCGGTATTGACAAAGGCGGATAAAAGTTCGCCTTTGTCTGTGGGAAACGGAAACTTTGCTTTTACAGCAGATATTACAGGAATGCAGACGTTGTATGAAGAATATCAAACGACTCTCCCCTTATGCACCATGGCACAATGGGCCTGGCATACAAAGCCGGTCAGCGAAAAGCGGTACAGCTATGCGCTTTCAGACGTAGAAATGACCGAATACCCGTATGAGGGGCGGACAGTTCAATATGCGGTGAAAAAGAAAAATGGGAATGAAGAGGCTTATGATTGGGTACGCCAAAATCCACATAAACTGAATCTGGCACGGATTAGCTTTGCTTATCAGGGCAATCCCATTACAGAGGATCAGATTACAGATATTTACCAGGAACTGAAGTTATATGAAGGAATTATGGACAGCCGGTTTCAGATCTCTGGGGAGAGCTGTCACGTAATAACAGCTTCCGATTGTGATACAGATACAGTTTCCTTCCAGGTAAAATCCATGGCACTTGAAAAGGGATTATCTGTTTTTATCAGCTTTCCCTACGGGAACCATGGAATATCTGCCAGTGACTGGGATATGAAATC
>JAQSYE010000002.1 GCA_029256305.1 Lacrimispora sp.
GATAGGGTTGAATCTGAGATGGCTGATATCATGAAATTCAATGATTCTGTCATCATGACCATTCCAGGTATCGGTTATATAAATGGTGGAATGATACTTTACCATTGATATGAAAAAGAAATTTCCTGCTAATTTACACTTGACTTTTCATAGCTGGTCTCCTATTGATTCGTTCCCTTAGTCTTGGTGATATGTATGGATTTTTAGCTTATTGTCAAGATACTCTTCATTCTACTCCTGGCACCAGAACAAGAAAAATTGTTTCTATTCAGCAATTCTGGAATTACCTCAAAACCAAAGCACCTCTAATTGAATAAATCCAAAAGTTTTGTGTCTGCACATAAACTTAGACATACCGCGCTACATTAATGTATAAATATTGCCGGGTAGACATCCGTTCTCTTCAACAACTTCTCGAACATGAAAGTATCGCAACAACGGAGATCTACACACATGTTGATGAAAGCCAGTTATTAAAGCAGCCCTTCAATCCAACGTCTCATAAAATTCCAGTCTTTTACACTGCCATCTTCAGTTAAAATTCCAAGGTAAATTCCATCCCCTTTGCCAACCTGCCATATTGCCTGAGCAGAATTGTCTTTATCGCTTATTCCATGATCTTTTATATATTTATAAAATCTTTCTTTTCCTAATCCATAGTTTTCAGCTACATATGCAACCAAATAAATATCAATAACACTTGCACCAAGATCAACCGGCCTACATGAAAGAATATGACCTCTAATAATATCTTTCCATAATTCTGGTTGAGATAATAGTATCCTATTTTTAATACCATCAGTTAAATACGCTTTATAACTTCTCTTTTCCCATTGTTTTAATTGTGATGTGTCTCCTCCCAAATCAACTAGTCTGTTAATCATATTTTTCAAATTACATACAGTAGGTATTACCTTCTTCTCTATACTTCTTCCTCTCAATTCATCCGGTAATTTATTTTTTTCTTTTTGTATCAATATATTTACCCCTTTCTAAATTTATTTTTGGAGTTTAATAAATGCAATTATCCAATAATTATAAGTTTTAATACGCACAGCTTTTTATAAATATAATGGGAAATTGGCTTAACCTAACTTCAGGCTATGCTCATTTCTCAACATAGCATTTAATTAATTTATCTTTTCACGGCACACTTTTGTAATATGATTAATCTGCCATTCTTCTCCCGCTATTTTTCCGATAACAGCAGAATAATATACGTCGTCTGTAGACTTCATTATATGTTCACTTGACTCAGAAACATTAATGTCCCATGCATTTAATATTGCATTAATTACCATACTTTCTATTGAACTATCGTCCAACTCCTCCCGATTTTTCAACGGCCATAGAGTATAATTCCTACTTTGTAAAATGCTTAAGTATCCCGTACTACACCATAATACATTATTGTTGAAATTAACTTTCAAGCCAGTTGGCAAATCATCAATTTTAATTGATATTGAAGCATCTTGAACCAAAATATACTCAGTGTTATCGCTTTCCCTTACTAAATTATATATATCTTCATATTTCAAATATCCTCTATAGTTTTCTGCAATACACAGTAACTTCGGTTTTATTCCAAATGCACAAAACACATCAGCAAAATCTTTTTGTGTTTTCTTATCCAATCCTCTATCGACAAGTTGATTCATCTGATTATCTACCCAACTTATCAACACTTCATTTTGAATAACAGGTTCACTAGTTTCTCTTGATGCTTGAACACCTTTTCCTATTAATACACCCAAAACACCTGATAACGGTGTTGTTGAAAAACCACCTAATATGACATATCCCCTTGCATCCGTATGAAAATTATATTCACGATATATCATAGCTCTTCCATATACAAATCCATCCTTTTCAATAATCTGCATATTATCTGCCATTTGCTCAATTAATTCACTTTCATTCTGCTCCATTCTCATATAATTATGCGGCCCCATTAATCTTTTAATAAATTCAATCGGAGCAATTTTCAGCCAGTCATTTGCCTCTTCAATTAATCTCTTCTCTCCATCATTTATCCATAAATTTCAGTCTAAGCAGGGACATAGTTTTGCAATAGTATTATCAATTGATTCCTCTATCCTATTAATCTGCAGTATTTTTCGAAAAATATTTTTTTGAGTTCTAACCTTAATTATCGTTCCTCCATCTTTAATTTGCTCATTTTTTTGAGCCTTTCTTAAAATAGGTCTACTATCTGTTCCTTTTTTAAATTCCAATACTAAAGTATCTTCTCTTGCTGCATCATATCTTTTTGAGATAACTGTTACATCATACGACCATATAAAAACAGAGTAGAAACCTATTCCATACTGCCCCGTCGATGAAAATCCCTTTGAAGATAATCCAGGTAATTCATCATACATTAATTCAGTATTCCAGAATGATTGACCAAAATCCAAAAAAGGTCCCATTAATACTTTTTGTGACATACCTATGCCATTGTCGTCAATTTGTATAATCTTGTAATCTTCTTCATCATAGAATGAAACCGTTATATTACCAATATATTCCTCATCATCTTCTAATATTTTTCTAGCTCTAATAGCATCTCCACCATTTTGTATCAGTTCTCTCATTGGAACCAAAAAATTATTCCCATATAACTGAGTTCCTCCTAAATTAGAGACTAATTTTCCGACATTTCCCACACGTATGCTGGTATCTAATGGTACCCATTCACTAACCAAAACATTATTTGATAACTCTTTTGCATTTGATATCCCCCCAACACCAGTTACAGCAAATTGTTTATGATCTGTTTCTATCAGTAACGTATCTACTGCCCCCAACTCTCTATTAATCATTTTTAAAGTGTCATAGCATGTCCACCATGCTTCCATTTCATCTATGGAAAATGAAGACTTTGATGTATATAAAATTCTTCCATTGTTCACCATAGGTTGATATAGCTTATTTTGAAATATCCAGTGTATCTTAGAAACATCCTTCGGCTTTCTTAGTTTCAACAAGAAAATAGGGGCTCGTCTATCGTCAATTTGTGTTGCATCAGCTATTCTTAAAATACATGCCAATTTTATTACATCTACTGTCCATTCTTTAGGAAATATACTTATAGCCCCTAAATATTTATTTTGAAATTCTTTTTTTAGTTTATCAATATTCCACCAATGACTATATGCAATTAATCCAACAATTTCACCATAAGCTTCTCTTAAAATTATATTGTCAATTAACCATTCTCTCTTACCCTCAAATTCCCACTCTAATGTCGGTAATTTTACTGCTTGCACTGCATGTAATTTTCGTAACGTATTTTCCTGTGCTAAACTTTTAATCTCAGGTTCAAGACATTTCCAGTCTTTTTCCTCGATCTTTCTTCCATATCTTTTATTAAATTCTGTAGCAACCGTGTCTTTCCATATACTTAGTTGTTTTATTTCCTCTTCACCATTTGTATATGCTACTAATCCCATTCCCAAATCATGAATCAAAAAGGCAACACCAAGGACATATCCCTCTACTGGATTTAATTCATACGCCTCGGGCAATATGATATCTGTTGCCTCCCATAATGCATCTATGTGGGTAATATCGTGCACCGTATAATTCGGTAAAAATCTAGCAATTTCACTTGCTAAATATATCGATTTTTTCCTAATACTCATATATGAATTTTTCAAATGACTTATGTATTCTTGCATGCTAGTATCTTCATTATTTAGACCAAGCGTTTTTTTCCATGTTACACTATTTATATAGTTGTCCATATTAATCCCCCGTTCATTATGTATAATATTAAATTTACTTCCTATTATTGCTATAATATGAACCATCTTTTTTATTAATTCAGCTTTCTTCTTGCCTAAATACTTATTATTATTTTATGACAAATTGTAGAATAATTCAATCAAATAATCAGAATTTATCTTTCGATTTTCTAATTACATTATCTATCTTTAATTAGGTCATCAGGCCTTAATTCTCAAAGTTTCTCTTTCAAATTTTCTAGAAATTTGACTCCACACATCGTATTGCAATCTATCCACTGTATCAATAATTTCACTTATAAAACAGCCATGCCAAAAATCTTCCCCCCGCTTCCCCCTTCTAAAAGTAATTAATTCTCATTAACTCCCCCCAACCAAAGCTATTTTAAAAACGCCACAAAACAACCTTGACACCTTAACATTTCTTATGTTATAGTTTGTGACAGTTAGCTTCCACTAACCTTTATATAACACTCTACATCCACCTCCACAACTAACAAGAAAGGTTAAAAGAAATATTACATGATTTTCTTAATTGCGTTATTAGAAGCTATCTTATTTGTATTCTTTTTCAAAAATGCCTGCCGCAAACACCCCGCAGTATTCTACGTACTATCCGTAGCAATCATTGGTTTTATCGTATGTTACACAAAATTAAATCTATACGAAGTCTTACCGGAATGGACCTACCTCTATATCATTTCTGTTTTTTACAGAGGTGCCTTCTCTACTGCATTATTCGTCATTGTCATGTATATTGGTGCCCTAAATCCAAAGGGAAAAATAGTTCGGGCGCTGATGCCCATCAGAGGGTATCTGTCGATCATTGCCTGCCTGATCACATTAGCACATTCCTTTGCTTATGGAATCTATTACATAGCCGCTGTTTTCCAAACCCCCGACGAACTGGATTTTCGGCAGATCCTGGCATTAATTCTGACAGTACCGCTCTTTTTAATTATGATTGTATTAATGGTCACTTCTTTTAAGGCCGTGCGAAAAAAGATGAAGCCCAAGGTTTGGAAAAAAGTTCAGCGTCTTTCCTACCCCTGGTTTGCCATCCTTTATGTGTACTTGATGGTGCTTTTAGTTCCCAGTATGCTGGAATCCCTGGACCCGGCTTCTGGTGTGGAAATGATTTATCGAGTTAATTATGTCTTATCCGTATTGATATACACGATTGTGTTTGGAGTTTATCTGATTCTAAGAATTAGAAAATACAAAAAAGATCAACTTAGGCGAAGACAGAATCTTCAAAAATCCGCAGCTGCAGTCTGATAAAATTCCTAAAATTCCATCCACGCCTTTACCACCTCTTTCTCCAACCGGCTTGCCGTATCTCGGTTTAATGGCATGACCCGCCCATGATACTGATAGTAAAGAAGGTTAGACCAGAGGACCTCATACCCGCCCTTGTCGTATTCGGTAGCGGTCGGAAGATAACTGGTGCAGCCATTTGTGTAACCATTGAGAAACACCATAGGATTACTGCTTTTCTTCCAGATTTCAACTGCAATATCACACATAACCTCACTGGGGACACCGCAGAGGCAGCCGTCATTGACTGCAAAAAACTGTATTTCGATTTCGGCCCTCTGCCTCATCTCACCTTTGTTCAATAGTCTCTCCACTTCCATTAACCACCCTGAGCCGTCAATCCCAGCCAGCTCCCATGCTTCGGTTGCAATTTCCTTCGCCCGTTTCATTCCAGGAACATCTGCATAAAAAAGCGAATTTACCGAAAACATGGATATCCTGGAGATTGGCTTTGGAATAATTTGCTCTATGACTAAATGAATGGATTCACAGATAGCATCTGCCATGTCCTTCAGTGCTTTCTGGCTCTGTGCGGCATATCTGTCTTTCATCTGATCACTGATGTTCAACAGATGTTCTTCTTCCGGGTGAATTTCCAGATGATCTGCATTTTCCTGGCGGTATCTGGGTCTTACATCTCCGGATGCCCCCTGCACCATCATTACCTTACACCCATATCTGCGTTCCAGGGCTTCTCTTACTTCCCCAAAGTAATCCGGGGAAATCATGTAATTATCCGGCATCAGTACATTGCAGTGGGCAGTTACCCTGACTACCATGACTTTTATTTTATCCTGATTTTCCCCGCATATCTTTAAGATTCCGATTCTGGGATCAATTGACTGACTGCTCCCTCTCCGGTTAATTCCAACCGTATTTTCTCCGATTCCCCACCCTGCGCAAACGGGTACCGTGGATTCTCCGGCCTTCTTTACCCCTGAAAGAATTGACTGGCACACAAATTCATAATATTCTTTTTCCACTGCAGCATTGGGGGCAGCGTGTGTGTGGGAAAAGCAGATCATGACATGCTCCATTCTGGCAGGCAAAATCTCCGCTACTCTCTTTCTTAAAGAACTGGCAAGCTCAACAGTAAAACCCAGGCTGTCGATTGTTATTAAGCAGAAATGCTCTTCGTTTCTTTTACTTACAAGAATCTGGGCCTTTAAATCTTTCATGACTCCCCTTGAACGGTTGTCAATCCGTGCATCATATCCTGCTATCTGTACAGTTTTTTTTGGTGTTATGATTCGTTCCTCATATCCCATATAAGTCTGATCCATTTTCATTTCCTCCCATTACGGCTTTTAAACCTATTGTATCCGTGTTTCCCGGAGTATTCAATGTACCGTTTGTTTCTGTATTATTTTATATAAAACAACGGAGCTGCATATGCAACTCCGTCAGTTTATTACTGATATATAATTTTTCTGATAGCGGAAAGGGAAAGGCAGTATTGTTTCGCCAGAACTTCCATGGATCTCCCCCTATCATACTGGGTCCTTATGTTACTATTTCTCTGTTTTAATTCTTCCCTGTATCCAGACTTCTCTCCCCATTGTTTTTTCTGCTCACAAAGAGCAGGGATATAGAGATACTCTCCCTGAATATACTGTTGCAACTCCCTGACCAGTTTGTCGGGGAGAATTGTTTTTGCATTTACATATTTCATGCTGGCTTCCTCCTATTTTTTAAGTCAGAAGGCAAAACCGGCATAGATTCAGTGACGGGATTTTCTCCATGCAATTGTCACTGAAACTGCCGCTTTTGCATGGAGCCACACATCATTTTTTCTTTTCTTATTTATACACATAAATTCTCCTTAAAATTAGATTCAAATACTTCTTATTCATCAAATTGTAATTAATATGCTTAATTTTTTCACATTTAATTGATATAAAAGAAACATATGTTATAATTAGTACAAACTAAATGAATACGTTAAAAGAAAGGAGGAATTACGAAAATCAAAGCTGCTCTATGATTTTCATAATTACTTTACTATGGGGAAAGTTCCTGCTTATATAGTTGTTCATGATTTAATCAAATTGAAGATTAAAGATGGAACCTATCCTGTTTCAGAATTCCTTCCAACAGAACCAGAGCTTGAAAAGATATACAAAGTGAGCCGCACTACTATCAGAACCGCCATGGAAATCCTGAAGGATGAAGGTCTTGTTGAAATCAGGCAAGGGAGAGGTACTATCGTACTGGACTCCAGAGCTATTCAATCTTTAAACAAAGTCACCTCAGTTACTGAATGTCTTCGCAACAGGGGATTTGATGTCCGAACAAAAAGCATGTATATTGACATTATTCACGCTACAGAAAAGCTGGGGAAAGAGCTTCATCAGCCGCTGGGTACTCCCATAGCCAGAATACAGAGGATACAACTGATTAATGAAAAACCTATCGCCATCATTAGAGATTACATACCCTATGCTCTAGTTCCCAATATTGAACAGTTTTCAAACAAATTCAACGGTCTCTATGAATTTCTGGAGCAGCAATATCATTTAGAGATCGAATCTTGTGATGACAAAATCTTCGCAAAATCTGCAGACTTTGCAGAATCAGAAATGCTGGCGGTCTTGCCGGGAACTGCTCTTTTGTGCATCCAGAGGATCTGCTACAAGATGGATGAACCGATCTTTTCTGATGATGTATGCATTTTGGGCGATCAATATGAGCTTTCTATTTCATCCAAAGGTCGAAATTAATAAAATTCCATTCGGTCCTTTCTGTCTCAATCGTTCTTTGATCTGCAGAAAGGACCATTGCAATTATGATTTTTCACTGCTCACGTCTTTTAACTGTTCTTTTGCTTCATCAGACAGGGAGTCCACTAGATAATTGCGCTCCCTTGGTGTGGATTCCTTAAATTCTTCCGCCACTCTCCTGTTTTCAGCTTCCATCTCGATCTTTAATTCTCTGGCAGATAACAGCGCACATCCGGCTCCTCTTACGATCATCTGCTGCAGACCATCGGAGGTGGCAACTGTGATGTGGTATTTTTGATTGTTTTCATGGGCAAATTTTTCGATATAATGATCGGCTGTCTGCGCCTCTCTGGTATATACCAGATGAATATTATGATAGGCAATGATTTCTTCCCGGTGCTCTTTTACCCGGTATGCATCAAATACGGCAACGATATGGCATTTGCGGATCGCCTGATAATTGCACAGCTGATCCAGAAGCTTCATTCTGGCGCCATCCATATTCTCACTTGCCAGCTCAGCAAGTTCCGGCCAGGCAAATACAATGTTATAACCGTCTACAAGGAGATATTCCTCTCTGTTCTCTGTCTGCCTCATTTCATGATAGACAGGATCCCGGTGTGCTTCATACACAGGCCTTTTCCTCTTCCATTCTGTGCGTTTTCCTTTGTTGGAATAAAAGGTGCTCTCAATAATCCGATCGATTTCTTCCAGACTCATGAGGGGGGCTTCCCGGCTGGCAGTACGGCTGTCTCTTATCTCCTCATTCGCAGCTGATTGGGACAGCTTTAGAAAAGGTTCCAGATGCATGTGGTTTTTTACCTGATCCCAGGGTACTACAAATCCAGCGCCGTGGGAGCAGAATACGGACCCGGTGGGATTGTCCGGATCGGTTTCGGAATTATATCCGGCCTCCTTTAATACAGCTTCCGGATTATGGCATGGCTCATAGCCTTTTAACGTGCAAAACAGCCTTCCCATTCCTCTGGAGTATGCGGATACCTCTTTCTGGTAATTTCTCATGGTGAATACCGGTGCACTACCGGTAAGAACCGTGGTCGCTCCGTCTGTATGGGAGATTTCACAGGTTCCGCACATCTTTTCGATGTCTGTCATTGCTCTCCCAACCAGATTTTCGGGAAGTTCAAGGGTAAAACCATAATAGGGCTCCAGCAATACCGATTGCGCTTCTCTTATACCCTGACGTACCGCCCGGTATGTGGCTTCTCTGAAATCTCCGCCTTCTGTGTGCTTTTGATGCGCTTTCCCCGACACGAGGGTGATTCTCATATCTGTAATTGCAGATCCGGTCAGCACTCCTTTATGGCTTTTTTCCTCCAGATGAGTCAGCACAAGTTTCTGGTAGTTTTTGGCCAGCAGATCTTCACTGCAGGCTAAACAAAATTCCAGACCACTGCCTGGCTCCCCTGGTTCTAACAAAAGATGGACCTCTGCATAGTGTCTTAGCGGCTCAAAATGTCCCACGCCTTCTACAGGACTTTCAATGGTCTCTTTGTACACAATTCTTCCCGTATCAAAGGATACATCCACTCCAAACCGTTCTAAGATCAGGGTCTTTAATATCTCGATCTGTATCTCCCCCATGATCTGTGCCTGTATCTCCTGTAAGTGTTCATCCCACACAATATGAAGTTCTGGCTCCTCCTCTTCCAGCTGGCGAAGCTTTGGAAGCATCTGCCTTGGGTCACAGCCTTCCGGCAAGGCAATCTGATACGACAGGACTGGTTCCAGGACCGGTGATTCATATGCTTCTTCAAATCCTATCCCCTCGCCTGGTCTGGTCTGTGTAAGTCCGGTTACTGCACAAATACAGCCGGGAGTAACTTCATTCACTGCCTCGTATTTTTCCCCGGAATAGATACGGATCTGGTTGATTTTTTCCTCCCAGATTCCATTGGTAAGTGTATTCTTTACACTGAGAGTTCCGCCGGTAAGCTTTAAGTGAGTCAGCCGGTTTCCCTGGTCATCTCTTGTTATTTTAAAGATTTTGGAGCCGAATTCACGGGGGTACTCTGGTATCAGGGCGTATTGGCTGATTCCTGTGAGAAGGGTTTCTATCCCCTGTAATTTCAGTGCAGAACCAAAAAAGCAGGGGAATACAGTTCGCTTTTTGATCCCCTGCCGGATCTGGTCCCCGTTTACTAAGCCGGTTTCTAAATATTCATCCATCATGCTTTCGCTGCACATGGCAAGCTGATCATAGAAGCGATCTGAACCAGTCAGGGAAAAATCGATGCAATTATCATGAAGCTGCTTTTTAACCTCGCTCATCAATCTGTCCTGATCGGCAGCCTGCTGATCCATCTTATTAATAAAAAGATAAACAGGGATCTGATACATAGACAAAAGGCGCCATAAGGTTCTGGTATGCCCCTGTACTCCGTCTGCACCGCTGATCACCAGTATGGCATAGTCCAGCACGCGAAGGGTCCGTTCCATCTCCGCACTGAAATCCACATGACCCGGAGTATCTAAAAGGGTGATTTTAATCTCTCCCATATCAAAAACTGCCTGTTTGGAAAATATGGTGATTCCTCTGGCCTTTTCCAGCTCGTAGGTATCTAAAAATGTATTTTTATTATCAACTCTTCCTGGCTTTCCGATCTTCCCGCTTGCATAAAGAATTCCTTCTGACAGCGTGGTCTTACCTGCATCTACATGAGCCAGTATTCCTATGGTTAATTGCTTCATAATATTGTACGAATCCTTTGTGTCATTTATTTCTTGTCTGATTTGTCATTATAATCATACCAGTTTCCCTTAATTTTGTATACGGTAAGATCATATTTCAAGCTGTCTCTGACACAATATTTTTTGCTAGAAATTCGCTAAACAGCTTCAATTGCTACGCTTCCACCTCTGACAATTTCAATCGGATTATCCAGCCTCTTGTATAATAACTGCAGCATAAGGTTATTTTCTTCTTCCGCCTTTATGCTTTCCATCAATACCGAATCTTTGTTAAAATCAAAAATTCTGATTCCGTATACCTCTGAAAACTGAAAGAGGAACGCGCAGTCATTTTCTGTGCATTTCAATATTTTTAAAAACATAATCTCTTTTCGGTAAATGTCAATATCCGTATAATCGATTACTTTAATTACTTCTACCATGCGGTTTAACTGTTTTTTAATCTGCTCAAAAAGCTGGTCATCACTGAAAAGGCTGATGGTTACCCTGGACACCGTCTCATCTTGCGTCGTCCCTACCGTAAGGCTGTTAAGATTGTAAGCTTTCCCAGAAAAAAGTCCTGTAATTCTGGCAAGTACACCAACTTCATTTTCTACAAACAGACAAAGCCACCTTTTTTTCATATCTTTCACCTTCCTTATTTAGTATTCCATAATCATTTCACTTAACTGTCTTCCCGGCGGAACAATGGGAAGAACATTTTCTTCCGGTTCAATGATAAACTCTATCAAAGTCGGGGCAAGGTCATTTTCGATGGCTTGTTTAAATGCTGCCTCGACTTCTTCTTCGCTGGTCACACGGATCCCAAGCGCTCCGTAACTTTCTGCCAGCTTCACAAAATCAGGAGTATAGACAGGACACATTTTTCCAGGACCTGTGCAGCCCGTTTTGCACCCTTTTCTATACTTTAAGCAAGTGGAAGAATACCGGTTATTATAAAACATCTGCTGCCACTGCCTTACATTACCAAGATATCCATTATTGAGAATGCACACAATCACAGGCAGCTCTTGCACGACTGCTGTTGCCAGCTCCTGAATATTCATCTGAATTCCCCCATCCCCACAGATGGCAACTACATGTTTCTCCGGATTTCCAAGCTTTGCTCCCAGTGCGGCTGGAAGACCATATCCCATGGTTCCAAGACCTCCTGATGTCAGCATTTGTTTCTCTTCATTTAACTCCAGAAACTGTGTCGTCCAAAGCTGGTTCTGCCCCACATCCGTCACTACAATGAGTTTGTCAAATATTTCATTGATTTTTTCTATAATAAACTGAGGCGTCAGACCGGTCTGCTTCCTTGCAAGAGGATACAACTTTTTTAACTCTTCCAGCTGTTTCTTCCATGCTTCACAATCATAGGACTCCGTTTTCTCAAGCAGATGACTGATCGCCTTTTTTGCATCGGCAACAATGGGGATATCAACCGCGATATTTCTTGATATGGAAGCTGGATCAATATCAATATGGATCAGAGTTGCTTTGCTGGCAAAGGTACCCGCTTTCCCGGTAATTCTGTCGTTAAACCTTGTTCCAATGGAACAAAGTACATCGCATTCACTGATTGCTTTATTGGCTGCATAACTGGCATGGATTCCTATGTTTCCTATGTAAAGCGGATGGCTTGTGGGGATGGCGCCTTTTCCCATTATGGTTGACACCACTGGAATCCCGGTAATATCCACGAGTTTTTCCATTTCTTTTCCTGCTCCGGCCACAACAACACCTCCCCCTACCAGGAACAAAGGTCTTTCTGCCTGTTTTAACGCTGTCAAAGCTTTTTTAATCTGCCCCTCATGGACTGTCACACTGGGCTTATATCCTCTGATTTCCACTGTATTGGGATAGGTGTCATCCCCATATTCCTGCTGAATGTCTTTTGGAATGTCTACCACCACCACTCCGGGTTTTCCGGTGGCAGCAATATAAAAGGCTTTTTTTATAATCGTCCCCAGTTCCTGCCTGTTTCGGACTGTCACCGCATATTTACAGATATTTCTTGTGATACCCACGATATCAACTTCCTGAAATGCATCATTACCGATGAGATGGGTGGGCACCTGCCCGGTAAAACATACCAGTGGAACGCTATCATAATTGGCCGTTGCTATTCCTGTTACCAGATTCGTAGCCCCAGGTCCGCTGGTCACCAGGCAAACCCCGGTCTTCTTCACTGATCGTGCGTATCCATCGGCAGCGTGAATTAATCCCTGTTCATGGCGGGGCAGAATCACTTCAATATCACTCTGACCATACAGCGCATCAAAAAGGTCAATTGCCTGACCGCCCGGGTATCCAAACAGAATATTTACTTCCTCCTTTCTTAAGGCTTTTACAAAAAGCTGTGCACCTGTTATCTCCATGACTGTTTCCTCCTTTTTATGCAAGTATTCACTTGCATTACATTTATTAGAAATGGCATCACCAATCAATGATGATACCATCTAATCTGTCATTCCTGCTCAATTCCCTTCAAAAACAAAGACACACTGTTTTTGATATATTCTTCCTGCCTGACCGTTGTAAGCTGGTCATTAAAAGAGGCTTTTAAAAAGGTGAAACCAAATGCAGAGGAGAAAACAGTCATTGCCAGACATTCGTAATCAAGAAGCGGCATTTTACCCTTTTCACGCATTTTCTCAAAGTACAAGATTAAGGCCTCAAGAAATGCCTTGGGTATTTTTAATATCTGAGGTCTGGTATCCTCGTAAATCTGGGGTGCCCGCAGGCCAATGGATAATTTAACAAAATCCGGAGTGATCCGGTCCAGATAATTGCGCATAAACATCTCCAGATCCGGTTGAAGTTCCCACGTAACGTTCTGAAAAATTGCAGGTGATACATTCCCCCGCCACTTCTCCTGCTCCATTCCGGTAAGGACAATCTCTTTTTTCCCTTTAAATTTACGAAATATGGTACATTCATTGATATCGGCACGGCCTGCTATATCTTTTGTGGTAGTGGCAACATACCCCTTCTCTTTAATCAGTTCCATCGCTGCATCAATGATTTTTTGACTTGTCTCGTCCAATCAGACTTCCTCCATATGCAAGTATATGCTTGCATTCTAGCGTATCAGACTGGTTTTGTCAACAGGTCCTGTTCCAGACCATCTCGTACTCTACTTCCCCTGTTTCCATGTCCTCTTGTTTTTCAGTCACAAGAAATCCTTCTCTTAAATAAAAATCCACAGCACGTTGATTCTTTTCATACACCTTCAACGTCAATTCATTATGATTTCCTTTTACATAATGAAGCAGCTGACTTCCGATTCCCCTGGACTGGTTTTCTTTGGAAATAAAAATTCCGGCAATGTAATTATTCATCAGACCAATAAATCCCGCTATACTTCCTTTGTCTTCATATACATAAACAGAAGCCTTTGGCAAAAGTTCCATTACTGCATCAAAGTGATCCTGCCAGTAGCTTTTTCTGATAAAATCATGGGCCTGTATGTTTGTCTCCAGCCATAATTCCATGATTCGGCTTAGGTCATTTGCCTGAAATTCTCTTATCATTTTTCTAACTCCTTTGTTCTTTTCTTCTTATCTAATAAAAAACAGATAGCTCCTGCACAAAGAGCTATCTGTTTTTCTCTACTTATATAAAGTTATACCCTAAATTTCATCCGTTGTCAATAGAACCTCCAGCTGAGGATCTCCCTGCAGCAGCCCGACTGCATAAATTGTATTAAAATTATCTTCCGTTAAAGGGACATTGGGAATTTCCAACACTATGTCTGATGACCCTGCCGGTCTGACCTGCAATGTGAGATCCATTGGATCTGCGGCGATGTAGGGGGTAATCTGTTTAAATGCGACATTGGGGAAAATCACAGTTCCGTCCTGGAGTGTGATGTCAACGGCTGGCGCATCTGGAGAAAGATGTATAAAACGTACCATAGCTCTTCCCTGAATAATATCGCTATCCGCGTCGGTAATAGAAAGCAGCCCAATATTATCCGGAGTTCCCACTGCAGCTACCGTGAGCATCACGCCCGGCTCTACAGGAAGCATATTTGCAACAATCGGATTATCCTGAGTTCCCGCCACATAAAGAGAAACTTTATAGGTTCCCTCCTGTACGGATAAGTAATCTGTGAAATCTCCATAAGCAAGATTATCGATTATCATCTCATCATCCACGTATATGTCAACATTGGGTGCATTGGGAACTGTGTGCATAACGCGCACATAGCCTACTTGTACTTCATCTGATGGTCTAGCTGTGTACTGATCCATATTATACCTCACGATTTTTATATACGGTATAATATATGCTCACAGGAGGGGATGTGACCGGATTTTCCTTTTTAATCCATACGATAAAAATATGTTTCCATTCCCTTTAACTGCTTTGCCATATACATGGCGGCATCTGCTTTTACAAGCAGCTGGTCTATGGTATTTGCATCAATTGGATAAAAGCTGATCCCTCCGCTTATGGACAGGGAGATCGTAATATTCTGGATTTTCACCGGTTTCTGGGTCAGCTTTGTGATTCTGGAAGCAACGATATTATAATTTTCAACCTCTTTCATGTCAGGCAGAAGAATGACGAATTCATCGCCTCCATACCGGCAAACCATATCACTTTCTCTGGCCGCCTTTTCAAGCAGCCTGGAAATATGAATCAGTACCTTATCTCCAAACTCATGGCCATACGTATCATTGATGGATTTGAATTTATTGACATCGCAAAAAATCAGTCCCAGCAGAGTCTTATTCCTTTTGGCTTGAAGAAGTAAGCTGGCCGAGACTTCATAGAATAAACTGCGGTTAGCCGCTCCCGTTAATTTGTCATGATACGCCAGCTTTTGGATTATCTTTTCCTTCTCTTTTAGCTCCTTGTTGGTATCCCATAATTTGTTGACGTAGGATTTCAACTGCTTAATCTGATTAAACTGACTAGTGACATTTATGAATTCCAGTTGTATAAAATTTTTATCATCATTTTCAATTCTGGTCATTTTTAGATTAAACTGATCAGAAATATTTAACATGTGCTTATGGATTGCACCAGAAAAAAACCGGATGGTTCCCTGTTCTTTCACATCATAAAAGGCATCCAGATAATATTTCATGCTTAAATTGGGCAGAACATCAATAACTGACTGATTGAGGATATCATATCGTTTTAAACCTGTGATATCTTCCATATAATTATTCCAGTAGATAACCTCTAAATCATCATTTAAAATGACAATCCCTTCATTAAGATTGTCCAGTACCTGATATAATAATTTATTCATATAGTGATTCCTCTAGCCTGCGAATCCTCGCTAATAAATCGTTTAGTGAATGCAGTGACAAATCAACAATAATTGCCCCATCGATTTCCGTATCGCCAATGACAAATGTGATATATAAAATCAAAACATATAAGTTATCCGTATTCTGGCAGTCATACTTAAATTCCATCGCATTAAAAAGTCTGACTTCCGGCAGCGTATATCTAAAACTGATATTTAAGAGATTGCCAGTCTCTCCTAAAATGCAGTTTAATATAATATTGCCAATTTCTCTGATTATATCAAAATCCACATCGCTAAAATCTAAATCATATCTGTCGATCTGTTCTTCCCGCAAACAGAGGCTGATAAATTTCCTCATTTTTCCCGCTGAAAAGATCAGGCTCGCTTTTCCTGTATAATTCTCTTTAAAAGACAGAGTGGATACCATAAGTGTACCGTTCTTCTTCATGGAAATATACTCGTCAATTGCGTAGGATTCCGAAGAGGCTTCTAAAATTTTCACATTAGGCACATTTAAATGTATTTTCTCCCCAACAATATCTGATAAAATACCTGCTGCACGACCGACACTGATGTTAAACAGTTCCTTCAGTATATCCTGCGTCATATCACTGTTTTCCATTGTCCTTCTCCTTCATTATATCACAAATAATTTGGGCTTTTTCCTCGGTAAACGGTTTATTAATAAATGTCATGATATGAAGCTTTTCGATTTCTTCCCTGACATGATTCTGAACATCAGCGGTAACCACAACGATATTTGCAGACGAATCGACTTCCTTAATCAGTTTGATTAAGCTCTGTCCATCGAGTCCAGGCATCAGAAGATCCACAAAAACATAATCCGGCTTTAGTTCCTTATATTTTTCAAGTCCGTTCCAGCCGTCTGCAGCAAAATAGATATCTGACTGTTCTACCTGTTTTCTTAAAATATTGGCAATGATTTTCTGCGAAAAAACAGAGTCATCCACAATTAATATTTTAATCATAAAATTCCTTCTTTCCAGACAAACTGGTTTCATCAGCATGTCCCTTTGATACTTTGTAATTAAATATAAAATATATCATTCCCCGGTTGTTGTATTATGTACTCAATTCCATTTTTTTCGTTCCCAATACAGAAAAAATCCTAGCGCGAATAAGGCCTACTTTGGTACATGGAGACTAATCCGGCTGATATAATCCGAAAATGCCTGCCTTACCTGCTTTATGTAGGTAACTCCCAGCGGTATCACCGCTCCTGTCTTTAAGCAGACAGCGTTTTGCTGAAACATTGCAATATAAGACAGATTCACAATATAGGACCGGTGCACGCGAACAAATCCTTTTCCTGTCAGCTGATTTTCAATGTGCTCCATGGAAGAGTAAAAACTGAATTTTTCTGTGCCGTTGTAATGGACCGTTACAATTCGTTTGGTTATTTCAAAAAAAGAAATGCTACTTACAGACAGCACATTCTGTACGCCCTGTGATTCACACAAAAACATATCGTTACCTTTTTTTTGAATCCTGGCTATTGCTTGTAGAAATACTCTCTCAAACCGTTCCGGTGATGTTTCTCTCTTCAATAAATATTGTAAGGGAGTGACATCAAAAGCCTCAAATACATATTCATCGCTGTTAGTCAAAAAAATAATTTCTGCCTGACAACCGGAATTTCTTAATTTTTTTGCGGTCTCAATACCGTTTAACTGATTCATAATTATATCCAGATAAATGATATGCGCCTGACCCGGACAGTCAGAAAGATGAAAAAGGAGCTGTTCTCCCGAGTTGAACGAGGAGATTCTGACTTGTATATGATTTTTTTCTGCAATTGTTTTAATAAGACTGGCATACTCATCAAGGGTTTCTTGAATATCGTCACACAGGAATATGGTATACATAATGATTCCCCTTCTTATGTCTAAAAGTTTTTTGTCCTGACCCAGTTGTTTTTCTCCTTCTATTTTAATAAATGAATGAGCCAATTACAACTAATTCTTTTAAAAATAAAAATCGTGTAATCCAAAATAGACTTGAAGTATCAGAAAACACTTCGTATACTGATGGTATGGAGGTAAATCTATGCTTCGAATCGGTGATTTTTCAAAGCTCACCCATGTATCAGTACGTATGCTTCGTTATTATGAGAATCAGGGTTTAATAGAGCCCTGTTTTAGAGACCCTGTTACGGGATACCGCATGTACTCAGCAAAACAGGTACCTCTTTTGCAGAAAATCGTCATGCTGCGGGAGCTGGGTTTTGGAGTAGGCGAAACTAAGGAACTGCTGCTTAACTGGGATGAAAACTATCTAACTCGCCGCCTGGGTGAGAAGATACAGGATATGGAAGAAATGATTGAGCTGGAGAAACGTCGCATTGAAGAAATTCGTCTGGCTGTCACCCAGATACAATCCAATGCACTTAACCAGTATTGTAATATATCTGTTAAATCGGTGCCTTCGTATCCGGTTGTTTCCCTTCGTAAGAAGGTGGAGAGCTATTTTGAAGAAGGACACCTTTGGAACGAGTTGATGGACTTTGTCTGTCGTGAGCATATCGAATATGATAAAAGCTGCCAAAATGGCATTGCCATTTATCATGATGAGGAATATTCGGATTCTGGGATTGATATGGAAGTCTGCCTGATCGTCAGGCAATCAGGGGAGAGCAAAGGGGCTTTTACCTTCCGAACACTGGAGCAAATCCCTAAAATGGCAAGTATGATGGTCTATGGGCCATATGAAAATCTGGCGGGAGCCTACCTTTCCTTTGCGGGATGGCTTGATGAAAACCAGTCCTGTTCCATGGGAAAGACCACGAGGCAGATCACCATCATTGATTATCAGGATACGGATAATCCGGAAGAATATTTA
Organism: Lacrimispora sp.; assembly: GCA_029256305.1. GTDB lineage: Bacteria > Bacillota > Clostridia > Lachnospirales > Lachnospiraceae > Lacrimispora. Next base: position 18,609 of record JAQSYE010000002.1, read on the forward strand.
ACTGAGATCCAGATTCCTCTTGTGGAGATTTAGAAGAAAAGGCGGGGCCGCTCGATCAGCAGCCCCGCTTTTACTACATGTTTTTAATAATCCACATTCCAAGTACAATCAGCAAAGTGCCTGGAACTGCAAAGGAAATTATAATACTGAGTGAAGCTAATGGTCCGAATATGGCCATTCCAAGTGGCATTGCCAGCGTAGAAAACAAATCCATAAAGGAAAAGGTACGTCCCATATAATTTTCCTGGGTATGCTCCTGAATATAAGTAATCAAAGGAGTATAGTAAAGGGGGCTTCCTGCACCCATCACACACATGAGAACAGCAAACATGGTGATCCCCCTGGCAGGCAAAAGCAAAAGCATAGTAATTCCAAAAATAACAGAGGACAGTCCGATCAGTTTGAATGGAAAAGCAGACATCTTACTGTACGCCAGATAAATACTGACTGCCAGCGCTCCCACAGAAAATGCCGTCTCCATAACACTGAGCATCCACACCTCCCTGCCTGCATGGTAAGAGGCTAAAAGCGGGGTGAGCTGGGAAGCAGGAACCACCAGAAACTGAAAAGCGGTATAAAGAAACAAACAACGTTTTAAGGATTTGGATTTCATCAAATAGCAAAATCCCTGGATCAGTCTCTCTTTTGTGTTTTCCATCTCCTGCCCCCGTTTCGATTCAGGCATTTTTAACCATAGCAAAAGTAATACGCCCATTGCAGCAGTTCCAACATCTATGAGGAGAACGGCTTGCATTTTCATTGCGTTCATAACAAGCCCGCCAATCCCCGGAGACACAAGCTGAATCAGACTCCAGATTCCGGTATTTAAGCTGTTTGCACGGATTAAAGCTTCTTCCGGCACAATCTGAGGGAGAATGCTTTTTGAAGCAGGAAGCTGAATTCCTGTTCCCAACGAGCGTAGCGTATGAAAGAAGAAAATCCATCCGATGCTGTCTTTTCCAGTTATAAAAATAACAGCCAGTATCAGAGTTGACAGAGCAATCATCGAATCACTTAAAATCACAATCCATTTTAGCGGATACCGGTCAGCCAGCACTCCTGCGTAAAGCATTACCATTGCCTGGGGAAGAAATGTGGTAAGCGTAACGCCTGTCACTGCATATCCCGATTGGGTTTTTAATGTTACATACCAGATGATGGCAAGTGAGACGATGGAGGATCCAAGCAGTGAAATCCCCTGGCTTATCAGATAGATTGTAAGCCTTTGCTGCCAGTTATCCTTTCCCTGTACTATCATAAGACATCTCCTCCGTCCAAATACCGGCCGGTTATACTTTCAGGATTCTCTCTGATCTCTCCTGGTGTGCCTTCTGCAATAATCTGACCTCCTCCTTCTCCTCCGTCCGGTCCCATATCTATAATCCAGTCTGCAGCCTTTATGATTTCCGTATTATGTTCAATAATAAGGAGAGTGTGTCCGTCTGCAGTCAGTTTTTTGAAAATTTTCAAAAGCCGTTCAATATCCTGAAAATGCAGACCTGTGGAAGGTTCATCAAGAATGTAGAGCATGTGTGTTTTTTGTTTCGTACTCAGTTCTTTTGCCAATTTTAAACGTTGGGATTCTCCACCGCTTAGTGCAGAGGTATTCTGTCCCATTTTGAGATAAGACAGGCCTACTTCATCCATAACAGCCAGCTTCTTTTCAATCTCTGGAATATTGGAGAAAAAGGAGAGTGCCTGGGATATATCCATATTCAAAACATCTCCTATACTCTTCCCCTGATACATCACCTCCAGTATCTGCTCCCGATACCGGTGACCCCTGCATTCACAACAGGTGACGGAATGATCGGCCATATACTGAAAAGCGATTTTTATCTGCCCCAGTCCCTGACAAACCGGACATTGCCCGTCTTTTGAATTAAAACTGAAATGACTTTCTTCAAATCCATACTCTATGGCTTTTGGCTGCTTTGCATACAGTCCACGAATGAAATCCCAAACACCCATATAAGTGGCGGGAGTTGAACGGGAGGATTTGCCTATGGGGTTCTGATCCATCATACAAATTCCGTTAATAGTCTCATAGCCAGTGAGCGAAGGGCTGACGGAGAACGCCTCTCTCCCCCACTCTAATCCCTTCATTAAAGCTGGAATCAGGGAACCGAAAATTAAAGAACTTTTTCCAGATCCGCTTACTCCTGTCAGACAGCACATTACGTGAAGAGGAATACGGGCAGTTACATTCTTTAAATTGTTCTCTGTGCAGTTTTCTATAACCAGCCATTCCCGGGGAATTTGGGGTGATGTTTTGTTTTCGCCGCTGCCTTTTCTAAGAAACTGGCCGGTTACCGATAAGGGATTCTTCTCTATCTGGTCAAGGGTTCCGGCAGCTACCACCTCTCCGCCGTATACTCCTGCACCAGGCCCCATATCAATTAAATAATCCGCATTCAACATGGTATCCCTGTCATGCTCTACCACAATTACTGTATTGCCTTTATCTCTTAAACTTTTTAACATATCAATCATCAGATGATGATCTCTTTTGTGGAGACCGATGGATGGCTCATCTAAAATATAGGTAAGACCGGTTAAATCGTTTAAAAGCTGACTGGATAATCGCACCCGCTGAAGTTCTCCTCCAGAAAGTGTGGGGGCGGTGCGGCAAAGCGTCAGATACGCCAGACCAACCTTAATCAGCTGTAGAAGTTTTATGTGTATTTCGCCCAGGATCTCTTTGGCCCGTTCTTTTTCCTCTTCTGACAGGCAATTTCCCAAAGTAAAAATCCAGTCGAGAAGTCTTTTGACCGGAAGCTTTGACAGTTCCGGAAATCGATAACCTGAAATTGTGGTATAACGCGCTTCTATACCTAACAATTCTCCATTGCAGACCGGACACGGAATCTGACGCATATACCCGGCCTGTGGATTGTCCTCAGCTTTTGCTTCCCGGAACAACCGGTTTATATGTGCAATGACACCTGCCGCAGGTCTTCTTATTTCTGTATTCCGTCCGCCGGAATTATACTGATACTTATAGATCTTCTCCCCTGTTCCGTAAAACAGTGCATGTTTAAAATCTTCCGGCAGATCCCTCCACGGAACCTCTAAATCAATGCCCTGATCCACCGCTATGGCAAACAGCTCCCCTGTCATCCAGTTCCCTGTAGGTTTTTTCCCCCTGAGCTTTCCAAAGTAGGACGTTGCACCATCAAGCACGGAACGGTTTTCATCTAACACGATTCTGTCCGGATCTGTCTGGTATAACACGCCAAGTCCATTGCATTCATGACATGCGCCTGCGTGGGTATTGGCATTAAAGGCAGATTCAGTAAGTTTTTCAAACAGATGTCCGCACTCTGGGCAGCGGTTTTTATTTTTGCTGTCTTTTTTCACCGGTATTTTGCAGTAAGGACAATATGGTGTACCAATCGATACAAAGAGCATCCGCAGCTGATCGGAAATCCCAGTCAGGGTTCCGACTGTTGAACGGGGATTTAAACTTCCTTTTTTCTGCTCAATGGCAATTGTGGGCGTAAGTCCCTGTATGGAGTCAAAGTCCGGCTTATCAATCATCTCCTGCATTTGCGCGGAATTTGACATAGTTCCTAAATAGCGGCGCCTTCCCTCTGCATATATCGTATCAAATGCCAGGGAAGATTTTCCGCTTCCGCTGACCCCTGTAATAACAGTCAGCTTTTCTCTTGGAATGCAAACATCAATGTTTTTTAAATTGTTCTGGCGACAGCCTTTCAGCTCCAGGATTGGTTTATTTTCATGAAATGGCAGCGGTGCCTGGTTACCATCTTGAACGGACAATAATGAAAGCTTTGGTTCCAGAAAATCCGGATCAGAAAGCTCAGATTTTATCCCAATTCCCAATAGCCGAAGCTTTGACTGGATTGCCTCCATGTATTGACCAGGCAATCTCCTGCATACAGATGAGAGCTCTTTTCTGGAGCAATCCGCCCTGACTGTAAGCTCCGCCATCTCATCCAGTAAATCCTTTTCTCCTCTGCTCAAATCACCATATTTCTTAAGACTTAATTCCGTCCACAAATCCCATGGGAGTAGCTCCATGCCCAGCAGGCTGTTAAAATCGTGAAGCAGATTTCCTTTTACAGAATGCCAGCCCTTCCAGTTTTTGTTATACCCAAACTCCTCCGGCTGCTTTAGACCCGATCTGCATTGAAACCACGCTTCTCCACCCAGAATATAGCCGCTGTCTCCTGGCATATCACTTGTTGGAAATGTGATTCTAAAATGTTCTTTCTGTATTTCATCCAACTGAACATCCACCCTTACCCAACGTTTCTTTTGGGGGTGATAATATTCAGCCAGCCAGTGATCCTCATACGGAATTTCACTTTGAAAATAACTGGCAAAACCTGACCTCACTCTGGCAGGATAACCTCTATGCCTTAAAAAAGACACAAATAGCACAGCGTGGTCCCTGCACAGCCCAACCAGGCGAAGTTTTGGCGGACGAACGAAGGATAATGGTCCACCATCAAGTTCCAGAAGTTTTTCAAGCATCTGGGGGACTGTGCGCAGCCGCTCTTCCTTTGCCTTAAGTCTGCCAATAGAAATGCCATAAAGCCTGCCCAGATCTCCATGAATGATCAGTCCTCTGGCGACCTCCAGTAACTGGTCCGGATCCTGGGGCAGTGACTCATATTGAATTTTCAAAATGCCGGGATCAGTGATTATGCTCTGATTTAAGAATGATTTATAATTCATATTCCACTCTCCTTTCAGACTGACCATAACCCCTGACACCGTGTCAGAGTCAACAGGAAAGCAGCCTTTTTATTCCGTCAGCCGTCCCACATACCAGGAAGGTTTTGCATTCTCCTTAGATAAAATGATCTGATTTGATACATAGTGAAAGGTTCCATTGGGCAACAGACGTATGGTCACCTGATGCCGGAATGCTGTCCCCAGATTTTTTTCAGGCCAGACAGCATTCACTGTAAGAACCATCGTACCATCATTCCTGCTTTCGCAGTCAATCACCTCCGGATATGGTATTTCCAGGCTTGGACAGCTGTCTTCCAATCCGCGGGGACTGTATTGGTACATCTGGTTCTCCTCTATGTACCTGGCCTTTTTCTGGAGCGTCTGGCTGCTCACCTTAAAATATTTCATAAGCACTCCTTCAAAATCCGTTTTCGGAATCTGCAGCACCTCCATATCATTCGTTACAGCCTGAGGCTGATAAAAACGTTCAAATACATCGTAAAAATTCAGATCCCGGTAATCCGTTTCACTCCAGTCTGTAATAAATAAGTTATTAGAATAGTAACCTATGGGGTAAATATAGCTTCTGTTTAGCTGCCGGTACGCATCATCTAAAGGCTTCACCCGGACAGCAACATGACCATAGGGTCCGGAAAAACCGGGCATATAATATTTCTCAAAAAACAGATAGCCGTTTTCCGAAACAACCCATGTACTGGCCTCATACTCATCCGTATAGATGGTGTGAAGCTCTCCTTCCTTCCATCCAAAACTGGTTGCTGAAACCTCTAACCTTCCTTCCTCTGTTTTTAAATGGAACCTTACAAATCCACCATTATTTAAAACCATTATCATCATCAATTCTGCATTCTGCTTATTATCTGCATTCCTTAAAAAATCTTCCGTCTTGCTTGAATTTTTCATATTGAACTGATTATCCTGATCTACAACAGCATATCCTTTTTCCCCCAGTTTCTCTGTCAGCTTTCCAACCGTATCAAGGTTTCCCAGTGTGCCGTTTTGTAAGGACTCTGTATAGATCTCTTTACAGGCTTCTGACAATTCTTTACGGATATGTTCCGACTGGTTTTGCTGTGTGCCCACACAGCCCGTTAACAGCAGTAGGACCGCTATTGTGCTTAAAATTACCTTTAACCCTCTCAATGCTTTTCCCCCTTTTGCTTAATCACTACGAATTTTTAAATGTTTCCTTCTTAACATAATAAACTCGTAATTGATAAATTGCAATTTACCTTAGGAAGAAATAGAGCAGAACTATAATACCAAGAATAATGCGGTACCATCCAAAAACTTTAAAATCGTGTTTCTTTATATAGCTCATCAGAAATTTTATTACCAGTATTGAGACGGCAAACGCAACAACCATACCTGATACCAGAATAAAGAGTTCTTCCCCTGTAAAGGATAACCCAAATTTCACGATCTTTATGGCACTTAAGCCAAACATCACAGGAACCGCCATAAAGAATGTAAATTCTGCTGCAGCCATGCGGGATACTCCGATGAGTAAAGCACCGATTATGGTTGCACCGGAACGTGAAGTGCCAGGAACAATGGAAAGCACCTGGAATACCCCGATGATAAATGCTGTCTGATAATTAATCTCTGCTATTTTTGTTACTGCTGGAGTTCGTTTCTTATTCCAGTTTTCAATTAGTATAAATGCAATTCCGTAAAAAATCAGGGCTGCTGCAATCACCTGTGGAGTTTGAAATCGCGCGTCAATATAATCATCAAAAAGAAGGGTTACAATTGCACCCGGCACACATGCAATCACTACCTTAATCCAGATAAGAAACGTTTCTTTTATAAGGAAAGGTTTGTTTTTATTACTCCACTGAAATGGAAACATCTTATTCCAAAACAGGATCACTACAGCCAGAATTGCGCCCAGCTGAATCACAACAAAAAACATTTCCTTAAACCCCTCACTCCCATTGATCTGTAAAAACTGATCCACAAGGAGCATATGTCCGGTACTGCTGATCGGCAGCCATTCCGTAATTCCTTCTACGATTCCCAAAAAGACAACCTTGAAAAATTCTGTTACTATGGAACCCATGCTTTAACTTCCTCCTGCTTTTTCTTTTTTTATTTCTATCTCCTATAATCCATTTTTATGCAAAAAAAAGCAAGACACCCGACGTAACAATAAGAAAAAGCCTGTGACACGAATGGTGTCACAGACCTAAAACCATGTCTATACTTCTTTCATCTGGTGAGGCCTTTTATTAACAGTACTACCTTCCCCATGAGGAAGAGAAACAGAAAGGCCGCTACATACAGCTGGCGGAATGCGATAAAAAAGAGAATCGCCACAGAGTGAACCAACAGGGAAAACTGGTTAATCCCTTTTCTTAATGACTCGTTGTCCTTCATCTGTACGATCAGTTCTATTACACCGATCAGTGTCAGGCAGAGAATAAAACCGGCGGACAGCAACATTCCCCATACGGGGGTATCTGTAAATTTAAAGAATGGCACTGATAGAAAATGCCCCTTTTCTTCCTGAGTAAAAAGAGGAAGAACCAGGAAAGACACTGCAATAAAATCAAAAATCCCATACGCCAGATTAAAAATCTGCCCCATATTTCTGCGGTTTTCATCTTCGGCAAGAGCAATGAGTTCCTCTCCCATTAGCAGCTCATCGATGGATACGCCAAACAGCTTTGATATGCATTTAAGGGAGTCAATATTAGGATAGCCCTTGCCGCTTTCCCATTTTGACACCGCAGTCCTTGAAACATACAGCTGGGCTGCAAGCTGTTCCTGGGTCAGATTGTTCTGTTTTCTCAGTAACTGCAGTTTTTCACTAAACTCCAAAGCCACACCCCCAGATCATTTTATTTATTTCCTTTGTTCAATTCAAACTTGGAAACCAGTTTTGTCATAATTAAGGATTGCCCAGACAGCTCCTGTGCATACGCCGCACTTTCTTCTGCTGTAGCAGCGTTGGACTGCACCACTCCGGAAACCTGCTCTATGCCAATTTTTAATTGTGAAACGGCCTCTGACTGTTCTAAGGAACTGTTGGAGATCTGGTTAATTAATGTGGAAACCTCTCTTGTGCTATTCACAATCTGTTCCAGGGAATATGATGTTTCTATGGCAATTTCATTTCCATTTTTCACAGCCTCTATGGATTTTTGAATCAATGCAGCTGTATCCCTGGCTGCGTCTGCACTTTTGCCTGCCAGGTTTCGTACTTCGTCTGCCACTACAGCAAATCCTTTTCCGGCCTCTCCAACTCTGGCAGCTTCCACAGCTGCATTCAGTGCCAGAATATTGGTCTGAAAAGCAATGTCTTCTACAACTTTTATGATCTTTCCAATCTCCGCTGATGTTTCACTGATCCCATTCATTGCTGTCACCAGTTTATTCATCTCCTGCTGCCCGCTGCTAACCTGATCCACTGCCTGCAGTGACTTTGTTCCGGCCTTCTCCGCATTTTCAGCATTGGAACTGATGTGACGTGAAATATCAGAAATCGTTGCCGCTATTTCTTCCACGGAACTTGCCTGCCTTGTGGCTCCCTGGGATAGCTGCTGGGAAGATTCGGCTACCTGTTCTGAGTTGCTGTTCACCTGTCTGGCTGAAACAATGATTTCTCCAAATGCTTTATTTAACTGATCTGTGATCTGGTTTAATGACGTCTGTATTTCTGTAAATTCGCCTTTATATTCTATCTCCGATGACACGCTTAAGTTTCCCACAGATACCTGCTGCAAAATATAAGCAATTTCCTGAATATAGGATTTAAGGGAACTTATCATATCGGCGATACTTCTTGTCAATATGCCAATCTCATCCTTGCTGTTATGTATATAAACTTCACTTTCCAAATCTCCATCAGCCAGAAGCTCCATACGTCCGGTAATTTTCTTTATTGGGTTTGACAGGCCGTTGGCCAGCGTAACGCTTGCAATAATACCAATGATGATTAATACACCAGAGGAAATCAGGAGCAATACAATTGTATATATAATTGAGGATGTCATTTCCTTAACAGGCGCCACCACTCCGTAGGACCAGCCATCGGAATTGCTCACAGGGCCATAGGCACATATTCTGGCACCTGTCTCATATTCATATTTGTCTACTCCCTTTTCCCCTTTTATCATCTTGCCATAAACCTTTGATGCATTTACCAGGGATGGATCTGTTTTTGCCTTTTCAATAAAATTCTGTCTTTCTTCCACCAGATTGGCCCGCTTATTGGCTACGAAGGTGCCGGTATTGTCAAGCATAAACACGTTGCCTGTCTTTCCGATGACAATATTTTCAATAATATGGCTGAAATAAAGACTGTCTAAAACGCCGATTACCACACCGGATTGAGAAGGGAGGGGAGAACAGACATAAAATACCATCTGTTTGTCCAACGCTTCCGTAGAGGAGATCGTGGTTTTTCCTTGTAAGCTGTCTGAGAAAAAACTTTTTGATGAAAAATCCTGTCCGTTCAGTGTCTGATCCGTACTGAACAACTTTCCGTCAGAACCGGCAATTGCCAGGGCTTTAAACTTGGTGCTTTTCATTGCAGTATCCAGAACACTCAGTTTTTTACCCATATCACCTGACTGCACTGTCCCCAGCTGACTGGCAAGACTTTGTGTCTGTTCCTTTAGTACACTGATTTCGGCAGCCAATGCAGTGTTGGCGATCTCTCCCATAGCATTCATGTCACTTTTGGTGTTCTCAATTATACTGTAATAGCTGGCGCTGATACCTGTAATTACATTCACTGCGGAGGTCGCAAATAGCAAAAGAAATATAACGAAAAACAATTTGCTTTTTATTGTCTTCATATAAAGATATACCCCTTGTCGTAATATTTAAATCTATTATACATTGGGATAGCTTATTTTACAAATATTAGTTTCAAAATATGACTAAATTTTACATTTTATTCCATTATAAAACTCATGACGTCTCTTCTCATGGAATTTGGAGCAGATGTTTCCGGTTTTCCGATCCGCAAAAGCATCTGTACGCTCTGACCCTGGCCGGCATAATCATTTCTGAAATCGTCATAGGGCTGTTTCATCTCCGGATATTCCTCCAGCACCTGACTTAGGGGCTGCATGGCGAGACCCAGGCTATGTCCCGTAAGAATCATCCTGCTGTAAAGCATGCCGCTGAGTACCTGGTCTGTCCGGGTATTCCCGCTGGTGGTTATGACAGCATAGGCGGCTGTATGATCAACCGCTGTTTTCGTATAATGAATGAAGTTTTCAGATGCCCCTTTTCCTTCATTTATAGAGGGGAACATGGTGATTAGTCCCTGTAGCAGAACCCGTTTAAATCCTGATGCCCCCTGCCCTTCAACGGAATAACCCCATCGGTATTTATTTTTTTCCTTTTCATTTGCACGGAATATTGCATTGGATTCGTCCATTACCCTCGTTACTCCGGCTTCGATCTTTGCACTTTCCATGACGTAGTTCCCGATTTTATCCAAATCAGCTTTTTCTGTATATAGTTTTATGGACAGTCTGTCCTGATCTGGCAATTTTAAAAATCGGGAGATCTGTGAAGAATCAGGAGCCTCCATTGTATAATTCCCCCGGTTTGTGTCTGCCAGATACATTCCATTATAAAGGGGACTTTCTTCCGGCTTAACAGGTGACAGCGTAACCTTTGCTACCGGTTTTTTAACCATGCTGCTTAATATATCGTCTTCTTCATATTCACCTTCTGGAAAGATGTCAATCTCTGCATGAAATCCTTCTTTTTCTCCTGCCACTCTTACATATTCTAAGAATGTCCCCTGGGTAATCATCATCTGCCGGTAAAGAGGATCCACCTCTTTGGTCGTCCTTAAGCTGTCTGCATATAAGTAAAATACCATGGGATCCTGTTTATCCAGTTTTACTTTCCACGGCTGCATATTATGGTTGTTTGCCGCGAGCATCCCGGCCGCAGTCAGCCGGACCCGGGGATCTGTATCCTTTGATGCATAATTTTTGTTCCATGGTTCTAAATATGACCGCTTCATAAATCCTCCACCCAGAATAAATAATACAAGTAAAAGGAGAAAGATGAAACCGGCCGCACCGGAGACGATCTTTATAAAAATCTTCATACGCCAGACTCCTTTGCTACAACCAGCTGAATCATCAGTCGAAAGGACTCTTCTAAGAATTCCTCCACGGTAGTATGATGATAATTTTCCAGATATTCTTTTTTCCTGCCACCTGCCTGAAAGACTCCTACTGTAAATGCCCATAAAATCAATGCAGTTTTCTCACAGTCCATGTCTCGTTTAAAGCTTCCGTCACTCTTTCCTTTTTTTAACGCTTCTATAAGTAAGAAAAGAACTTCTTCACCCAGGCGGTAACACTCTTCTTTGGAGTCTTCTGTCACTCCGGACTGATCCCCATCAGCCTTTGTCTCATACTCCATAATTGCCTTAAAGTAATCTATATACTTCTCACGAAAGGAAAACAAGGTATAAAAAATGCAGTGAAGCTCACCCATTGCACTAATCGGTTTTTCTTTTTCAAACCCTTCTTTCATCATTTTAAGAAGCTGTCTGTACCCTCTGATCATAATTTCAAAATAGATCTGTTCTTTGCTGTTAAAATACACATAAACAGTTCGTTTGCTAAATTCCGCTTTTTGGGCGACCGCATCCATGGAAGACTTCTCATAGCCATTTGCAAAAAAGACTTTCTCAGCCGCATCAATGATATCTTGCCTTTTAATTTCCTTTTCGTGTTGCTTTCGTTCCTCCGATCCCAATTTCCATCCCTCCTGTAATTCCGTTATTCGAAAAAGTAAACTACCAGTTTACCTAATTTTATAACAGCTTACAGATTCTGTCAATCCCCACATATGGTTTAGGGGGCCGCTGCCCTTGCCGATATTTAACTGGTCATTTAAAGCTCCCGTAATATACGCTTTGGCATTTTTTACGCTCTGTTCCAGAGAAAAACCATTCGCCAGGCTGCAGGCAATGGCGGATGACAGTGTGCACCCGGTCCCATGTGTATTGGGATTGTCAATGCGTTTTCCTGTTATCCATACCACGTTTTCTTTGGTATAGAGAAGATCGTCAGAAGTCTCCGTCATGTGACCTCCTTTTACCAAAACTGCGCAGTTTAGCTTTTGAAAGATTGCCTCCGCCGCTTTTTCCATGTCGTCTTTGCTGCTGATTTTTACGCTGCAAAGTGCCTCTGCTTCCGGGATATTAGGTGTGACAAGAAGTGCCGCTGGCAGCAGTTTGTCAATCAGCGCATCCATGGCCTTTTCAGAAAGCAGCTTGGAACCACTGGTTGATATCATAACCGGATCGACAACCAGATTCTTCACTTTATATTCCGTCAGTTTCGTGGCGATAATCTCTATAATCTGGCTGTTTGATACCATGCCGATCTTCACCGCATCCGGAATAATATCTGTAAAAATGCAATCCATCTGCTGCCCTACAAATCCAGGCGTCACATCCATAATCGACGTAACACCTGTGGTATTTTGGGCAGTGAGCGCTGTAATTACGCTCATTCCATATACCTTGTGGGCAGTCATTGTCTTTAGATCTGCCTGAATGCCAGCGCCGCCGCTGCAGTCAGAGCCTGCAATCGTCAATACCTTTTTCATAAAACCACCTCCTTTGCCAGGGATAAAAGGGTCTTTACTGCCTTTTCCTTATCATTGGCAGCAAATACTGCAGAAATTACTGCTACTCCGTCAATATTGCTTCCTTTTAGTCTTAAGATATTATCCTCATTGATTCCGCCTATGGCTATTACCGGAATGGAAACGCAGCTGCAGATTTCTTTTAAAGTCTCAAAGGAAACAGGTTTTGCATCGGTTTTGGTGGAGGTTTCAAAGACTGCGCCCACTCCGATATAATCTGCACCGTTTTCTTCCGCCAGGAGCGCCTGCTCTTTTGTCTGGGCCGATACTCCTAGTATCTTGTCTTCTCCGATCAGCTCCCTGCATTTTTTTGCCTCCAGATCTTTCTGGCCTACGTGAACGCCATCCGCTCCCACAGCAAGAGCCACCTGAATATTATCATTTATCACAAAGGGGATCTTATATTTTTCAGTCACTCTTCTGATCTCTTTTCCCTCTGCGACAAAGTTGTCAAAATCAAGTTTTTTTTCCCGAAGCTGAATAAACGTAGCACCGGACTTAAGAATTTCCTCCACCTGCTCATGAAGTTTGTTACCGCCAAGCCAGGTCCGGTCGGTAACCACATATAAGAGCATATTTTCTTTAGAGACATTCATATTTGGCACCTTCTTCCAGCATTATTTCATTCAGTCTGCTCATTTCATCAATCAGCAGCATACGGTATGTACCGGTACCTCCGTGAAGCTCGCAAAGCTTTTTATAAGCCAGTTCCCCGCATAATCCCATCCCGCATACGGCAGCGGCGGTTGCCTTTAAAACATTATCGGGATTAGCCCCTACATAGCTGCCGGTGACAGCAGAAAGCATGCAGCCGGTTCCAGTTATTTTACTCATCATCAAATGACCGTTTCTGACTGCATACACATGATCTTCATCAGCAACAAGATCAATAGCACCGGTAATAGCGATGACGGAACCGGTTCTTTTTGAGAATGCTTTTGCAAAGTCTGCCACACGTTTTAGATTTTCCTCTGTCACTTTATCCGCTTCACAGGCATCTACTCCCGCGGTTTTTCCCTCTCCTGCAGCCAGAAATTTAATTTCCGAGATATTGCCTTTTATCACGGAAAATTTTATCTCTTCCAGAAGCTGAAACGCGGTTTTATTTCGAAATGCCGATGCACCGGCCCCCACAGGATCCAAAACAACAGGCAGACCGCACTGATTTGCCTGTTTTCCTGCTGCAAGCATGGACGCAACCGTACGCTCATTAAGGGTTCCCATATTGAGCACCAGAGCGGAAGCAATGGAAGTGATATCAGTGACTTCATTGATATCATCTGCCATAATCGGAGATCCTCCGCTTGCCAGAACGATGTTGGCGCAGTCGTTTACCGTAACATAATTTGTGATTGCATGAACCAGTGGGACGTTGTTTCTTACATTTGTAATTATTTGATCAAACATTTTCTTACTCCTTTTCCTTGTTTTGAGAGAAAAAAATGAGATATGCCTATAAAGACATATCTCATGAAAGTTAGTAAGAGTGGCTGTCCCTACGTTGGCATTACCCAAATCAGGTTATACGGGTCGAAGTTCTTTACTTCCTCTCAGCCGGGTCACCAGCTCCCCAAAACAATATTAATTTTTCTCGATTTTAACACAGGGGACATTCGCTGTCAATTCAAACCCATAACATGATTGACAAAAAAGTCAACCAGTTCCGGGTCAAACTGCTTTCCTGCACCACGAATCAGTTCGTCTTTGGCATAAGAAGCAGACAATGCCTTCCGGTAACTTCTGTCACTTGTCATGGCATCGTAAGCATCGGCTATGGTGATGATTCTTGCAAACAGCGGAATGCTTGTTTTACTTCTTCCCTTGGGATACCCCTTCCCATCCCACCGCTCATGATGGCATAAAACGATCTCTGCGATCTCCGACATATTGGGCGAAGTGTTTAATATACGGTATCCGATCTCCGAATGTTTTCTAATTTCCTGAAATTCATCCTCTGTTAAGATTCCCGGTTTATTAAGCACCTTTTCCTGTATTCCAATTTTCCCAATGTCATGAAGCAGCCCGGCCGCCTTAATCTTATTAATATCGCTGTCCGGCATTCCCATCTGCCTCGCCATTGTCTCACAGATTTCTGCCACTCTCTGGGAATGCTGTTCCTCTCTGGGATTCTTTTCATGAAGGGTATTTAATATAATATCCAGGGTTTTGCTTCTTCTGCTGTTTGCCTCATATAATTTATTCTGATACATCTCATCTTCTGCCAGTTTTACCGCGTTCTGAATTGACATTCCAGAATCTGTTATTATGTGATATCCGAAAGAAACTGACAACTCGATTCCGTTAATGGTCTCTCCTGCACATTTTTCTTTTAATTCACGGATATATAGATCTGTCTCCCCTTTCTCAGTCCTTCTTAAAATAATTGCAAATTCATCTCCGCCCACACGGCTGATCAGTTCCCCATTCTTTCCTGAATCCGCCAGTATCTCTGCAAATCGCTTCAACATATAATCCCCGTATTCGTGTCCGAAAGAATCGTTTACCATCTTTAGTCCATTGAGATCCGAGAAAATAACACTGATGGGATAATTCTCTGCCCGATTCAATTCTCTGGCTTTCTGGTCAAAATACCTTCTGTTATACAGACCCGTTACGTGGTCATGATAACTGATCTCTTCGATTTCCTTGATATAATTGTGAGTGTCTGTAATGTTTCTGGCAATTGCAATGGCTTTGTCATCAAACCATTTTACAATCCGCAGTTCATGATATTCTGTGATCCGTGCACTGGTCCACTCATATTCAATTTTCTGGTTCTCTCCTGTGAGAAAAACCTGATTGATAAGCTCCCGCCCCTTTGCAGCAATACGGTGGGGCATTACATCGGAAATGCTTTTTCCAATAAACTGCTCCCTCTTAAAAAACAAATGATCCAGATCTCCGATGCAGTCCAGAAATACCCCATCTTTGGAAATGACGAATACCGTATCAGGAATCGCTTCCATCAGCGAATGGGCATATTTTAGGCTGTGATACATCTGGGTTTCCCGCTCTGTTAGGATCTGATTCTGCAGGATTAGCTGTTTCTGGGAATCAACGTTCTCTTTGAGAGAATGCTCCAGCTTTTCATTGCTTTGCTTTAACTGCTGCTTCATTTCATCAAGAGATTTTCCGATTAATCCAAATTCATCTGATCTTTTTACCAGATCACTGCTTACTTCCTGGTCAAAGCATCGTTCTCCGATATCTCTTATCTCTCTTAAAATTGCTTTGACCGGACGGTCAATGATCCTGTCTGTGAGAATAAAAACGGTGAGGGACATAAACAACAGGGAAAGTCCGAATATCCATATGAATGTGTTTGACAGCTGATGTATGGGCTGATTAATGGAGCTCTCCGGTATTTCAAAAACAATTTTCCAACCCAGATCATTGAGTGTCTTATAATACAGACTGATCTCCTTCTTATTCCGGATATAAGATGTGCTGCCATCGTCATTGGAGATGATTTCTGAAACAGCCGCAAGATAGGTCTGATTATCGGAATCGTATACACTACCTTTTGCTTTTACAGTAGCTTCGCTTTCTGCAGCAAGATAAGTTCCTTCCCTATTAATGATATAGGTTGTGCCATCGTGACTGGAGATGTAATCCGAGATAAATTTTTGCATGGAAGACAGACCTACATCCACAGTTACACAGCCTATAAATTTACCGTTGCCATCGATGACAGGCTGGGAACAGGTAATCATATATAAATTACTGGTCTGATCATAGTACATATCGGTCCAGACAATCTTATTTGTTTTTTTTGCAAGAGCGTAGTAATCCTGGGAAAAGTAATCATAATCAGAGTTGCTGTACTCAAATGTGGGTATAATTTGGTCGCCATCCCTGTACACATAGGGCCCCATATATTTTTGAGACTGATCATATGCATATGGCTCATACCAGATTCCAGCCCCAAGAATAAACTGATTATCCCTGACAATTGGTTCCAAAATCTGAATGTAATAATCGGATGAATGTTCTTTGTATCCATTCCCCGCAAATACGGCCAGCACTCGTGATATTTCCGCAGCATAATTCATGTTTTTCTCAATGACATTCTTCTGTATTTCTTTCTCTGCGGATATTCTTTCACTGGTTTCTTGATCAACAAGCCTCTTTGCTGTTTTTACACTTGCGTTATAGCTCAGCATAATGATTACACACAATACCGGAATAACGATCAGAAGCATTTTCATACGAATATGGCTAAGCATACCATCACCTCTATCATACGTATTCTTGAATCAAACTATTTTCTGTCATTCCATTCCAGCAGTCTTTCAAATAGTTTAAATATATTATCGTCAGGTTGTCAAGCTGAATTAAAGTTGTCCGTAATAAAAAAAAGTAAGCCATAAATGAACATTCTTCATCTATGGCTTACTATAACATAAATCATACGATATGCTGATTTCGATAATCCACAGGACTGAGTCCAGTCTGTACTTTAAAGAATTTAGTGAAACTGGAGGGCTGCTCAAATCCGAGCTTCCCGGCGATCCGGTAAATTGGTTCTTTTGTCCTTAACAGTAATTCCCTGGCAATATCAAGTACCTGTATTTTAATGTACTCCTGAGTTGTTTTCCCGGTTTCTTTTTTCAGCATATCAGAAAGGTAATTGGGGGAATAGCCCATCATGCCTGCAAGCCTTTTAACGGTTGGCATTCCCAACTTCTCAATCGCCTCTAACCTGCATTGGTCCTGAAGAACTTCTCTAAACGTTTCAACCGATTCTTTACAGACAACTGTTCTTGTTATAAACTGTCTTCCGTAAAAGCGCCTGGCATAGTTTAGCAGAACTTCCAGATTTGATACAATTAAATCACTGCTGTAGACATCCAGATTCCCGCTGTATTCAGACTGAATATTTGCTGCGATGCTTTCTATGGTTTCCTTCTCATGATCCGATAATTGTAGGGCTTCATTGGCTTCATATTCAAAAAAACTGTATTCAGTTATCTTGTTAAAAAGAGCAGTTCCCCTGATTAAATCCGGGTGAAAACATAGCATCCAGCCGTTTGTTTTTCCAATCCCCTGACTTTCTTCTATTGTAAGTACCTGTCCCGGCGCAGTAAAAATCAGGCTGCCTTCATGAAAATCGAAATATTTTCTGCCATATTTTAACTCACAGTCCGGATTGTTTTTCAATGAAATCATGTAATAATTTAAAAGGAATGGTACATTCATATAATCATCACTGAGTTTTATCTTATCCAGATCAATGATAGAGATATAAGGGTGTCTGGGTTTATCATATCCCAGCATTTCATGCAAAAGGAAAATGGAATCAATTGTTATCATTATCAGCCTCGTCAACCTTTCCAAAGCCGGTTTTCTTTGTCATGTTATTTATCAAATCTCATTACTTTTTTAATCAGGAACCGCAAGGGTTTATAGTAGACCCCTTCCATGGATTTTGCCACCTGTGTCATTTCCTCGCTGATCTTAATGTGCTGGGGACAATGGGATTCACACTTTTTGCATTTTACGCAAAGAGATGCATTGCGGGGTTGATTTTTAATGCTGGTCTGCATGATATATTTACCCCGGGAAGCGAGTTTCCCCTCTATTTCCATATCATTATAACAGGAAAAGCAGGTGGGGATATCCACACCTTTGGGACATGGCATACAGTAATTGCAGCCGGTACAGGGAACCTTAATTGTCTGATCAAGAATTTCCTTTACCTGTTTAAATAAATTAAAATCAGCATCAGTAAAGGCGTTAACCTCCGTCTCAGATGCCACTCTGATATTTTCCTTTAACATCTCCATGGAATTCATTCCTGACAGCACAACCGTGACCTCAGGCTGATTCCAAAGCCATTTAAATGCCCACTCTGCCGGTGATCGCTTCACAGGCGCATTGTCCCAGATTGACTTCACCTCTTTTGGGAGATTTGTCACCAGTTTTCCGCCTCGCAGCGGTTCCATGACCATTACCGGGAGTCCTTTACTGGAAGCATATCGGATTCCCTCTATGCCAGCCTGTCTGTTCTCATCCAAATAATTATACTGAAGCAGACAGAATTCCCATGGATAGATGTCCACCAGCCGGATGAATTCATCTCTTCCTCCGTGATAGGAAAAGCCAATGTTTCGGATCTGACCTTTTTTCTTCTTTTCTTCGATCCATTCATTAATTCCCAGCTTTATCAGCCGGTTCCATACGGTTGTATCAGGCAGCATATGGATTAAGTAATAATCGATATAATCTGTTTGAAGCCGTTCTAATTCGGTTAAAAAGATCTTGTCAAAGTCCTCATATTTTTTAATGGTGTGGGGCGGCATCTTCGTAGCAATGTTTACCCGGTCTCTGTATCCCTTTGAAAGTACCCTCCCTAAAATTACTTCGCTGTTTGGGTAGATATAAGCTGTATCAAAATAATTAACGCCATGCTCGATCGCATAAATAATCTGTTTCTCAACTTCCTTTTCATCCCGGTTAAACCGCATACAGCCAAAACCCAGTGTTGAAAGTTGGTCCTGATTTTTGGGATTGATCCGATACTTCATATGTCCTCCTCCTGATTTGGGATTTTTATTCTTATTATAACCATTTTTACTGTCATAGCAAATAGTAAATTCATTCATCTGTAATTGTGACAATATTATCAGTAATCAGAACATTGAATGAATGCTCAAGCGTTGGAATCATTATACTTATAGTTTCTGAACGCAAAAAGTGCGGGGTTCTGTTTACCATGCCCCGCACTTTAAATGCTATTGAATCACTACCCCTTTTTTCAAAATAATATTTGCATACAGTTCCTTTTCTCCAGTCATAATGACAACAGAGGATTGATTTTTTGTTCTGTCGTAGAAATCCCACTTATCGATTTCTTCAAAGCAGGCAGCTCCCCTCTCGTCATGCTTTGCCACAATTTCCTTATATTTGTCCCAGATCGGCGTCTTAACATCATCTCCCCGAACTACTCCCATTAATGTAACCGGGTGATCCACATACGTATCTAATGGATACAGCTGCAAAATTGCATCCAGAATTTCCGGCACTCCGTGACCATCCATACGGATCACTTTTTTGCCGTAAGTATGGCCCGGAAAGTTTCCGTCTCCAATGGTAAGCTCATCGGTATGACCCATTTCACATAAAACCTTTAATAACTCGGGACTGATAATTGATGGAATTCCTTTTAACATAATCGTTTCTCCTTTTCTCAAAGAGCGCTCTCCTTATAAGGAGAGCGCTGCATAATTAATCGTATAAGTTTTGTGATATCTCACTGCTGTCCATATTGTCTTTGTTGTACCACTGGCTTCCTGTATCAGCGTCTGTAACGGCTTCACCCTTTGCAGCAGCAACTGCCAGCTTAACGGTCTGATAACCGATTTCAACCGGGGCCTGAGTAACAGCGCCTGCCAGTTTTCCTGATTTGATTGCATCTTTAATCATAGTTCCTGAGTCAAATGCAACTCCGATTACATCTTTCCCCAGTCTTCCTAAATTCTCGTCACCTGTAATCAGACCTTCACCAGTCTTTTGGTTGGAAGCAAAGATACAGATGGTATCTTCTTTGTTTAAAATGGTCTGTGCATCGGTAGTCATTAAGGAAGCTTCTACCTTTGATGGAACGGCAACATCCAGTATTACATTTGCTGAGTTTCCTTTGTCTGTCTTAGAATCCGTTACAAACTTATCATTGCCGGTGATGCATACGGTTTTGCCGTCTGCCTTTATTAACTCTGTTATTTTGTCAATAAAGCCAAGGCCACGGCTGATGATGGACTCTGAAGTTGCATCCTGATTCAGCACACCAATGCGGACGCTTGTCGTTGACTTTGCAATTAAGTCTTTAATGAGTGGATAGGTGTTTTCTGCTGCAACTTCTCCTGCCTTGTAATTATCTGTGGCTGCATTGGCAACAACAGCTCCCTTTGGCGCATCGGGAACACCGGAGTCAAATCCGACAATCGGAATTTTTGCATCCTGGGAAGATTTAATGCTGTCGTTAAGGGCGGAAACATCCAGTGCTGCAAGTCCGATGGCCGCCGGCTTCATCTGAACTGCATTGTTCATCATCTGAACCTGCTGTGCAATATCTGACTCTGAATCCGGGCCCTGAAATTCCAGATGCACTCCCAGTTCCCCTGCTGCCTTCTGCGCTCCCTTATATACTGCCTGCCAGTACTGGGACTGAAAGCCCTTTGCTACCATGTAAACCGTCATGTCTTCCTTGCCTTTTGCTGCTGCCTCAGTAGCTGCCTGCCCGCTTTTGCTTTCTGCGGCGGCTGTACTTTTTGCATCATTGGTTGAAGATTTGCTTGCGCAGCCGGCTGTCAGTGATGCCATCATAGCTGCTGTGAGTAAAACGCCCCATACATTTTTTTTCATTTTTGCTTCCTCCTGATTTTTTTCTATGTAATTTCTTACGAATTACACTGCGCTTAGTTCTTTCTCCTGTTTCGGTACACATCGGCAAATACAGCAACGATAATGACCAGACCGGTGGCTACCTGCTGGTAATGGGTCTGAAGCCCCACAAAGGGAAGCCCTGTCTTTAATACGGAAATAATAAATACGCCGATCATGGTTCCTGCTATGGTTCCAATTCCGCCTGACATGGAAGTT
The DNA here is from genome assembly GCA_029256305.1 of Lacrimispora sp. Lineage (GTDB taxonomy): Bacteria > Bacillota > Clostridia > Lachnospirales > Lachnospiraceae > Lacrimispora. Next base: position 39,573 of record JAQSYE010000002.1, read on the forward strand.
CCCCCGATTACAACGCCAGCTATGGCATCCATCTCAAATCCGGCTCCGCCTCCCGGCAGCAGCGTGGAATAAATAGTAGAATAGGCAAGACCTGCAATTCCTGCAAATGTGCCGCTGATGATATAGGCAATGATTAAATACTTATCCACATTTACGCCGGATAATCTGGTTGCTTCTTTGTTGCTTCCAAGAGATAAGATATAGCGTCCGGCTTTGGTTTTGTTCATCACAACTGCCATAACAATTGCAGCTGCAATCAAAAATATAAAGCCGGTTGGAATCAGGATTCCGCTCTCTGTTTTTATTTTAAATATGGTACGGTACCAGCCTTCTGGATCGGTACCTGATTTCCAGGTAACGGACTGGGCTCCTGTGATGATAGAGCCGATTCCTTTTGAAAGCATCATGGTTCCAAGTGTTGCAATAAAGGGCGGAAGTCCAAGCTTTGCAACTAACAGGCCGTTTACAACACCAAAAGCGGTTCCGATGAGAATACAGATGATAATTACCAGCCATATGGGAAATCCCATATTTACGCTTAAGTACCCTGCCACAAGGCCGGACATGGTAAGCACGGTGCCAATAGACAAATCGATTCCGCCGGTTGCAATGACAAAGCAGATTCCGATTGCCATGAATCCAATATAATAGGAGGCATCGAAGATGTTTACCATGGTGTTATAGGTTGCGAATCTGGGATTCATGATTCCGAATACCAGGTAGATTACGATAAGAGCCAGTAAGGCTACCAGCCTCTGGGTTCCTATTGCTTTAACAAGCGGGTTATTTTTCAGTTTTTCCATTGCTGACCTCCTGATTTCTCATGGTAGCCGCAGCCATAATCCGCTCCTGCGACACCTCTTCTATTGGGATTTCATCGGTGATGCGTCCTTCACACATTACGATTACCCTGTCACTCATCCGCAAAATTTCAGCCATCTCCGACGAGATCATAATGATGGATTTCCCCTGTTTTACCAGTTCATTCATCAGGTGATAGATCTCGCTTTTTGCTCCAACGTCAATTCCTCTTGTGGGTTCGTCGAAAATCAGAATATCGCAGTTTTTAATCAGCCATTTGGCAATTACCACCTTCTGCTGATTTCCTCCTGATAAATTCACCACCAGCTGGTCCACGCCCGGAGTTCTGGTATTTAGAAGATGAACATAATGTTCTGCCTGCTGATGCTCCTTCTTCTTATCGATGAAGACGCCTTTCATGAATGAGGAAAGGGAAGCCATGGTGGAGTTTTCCGCAACAGACTTAAAAACCACAAGCCCAAAGCGTTTCCGGTCCTCTGATAAATACCCGATTCCCTGATTGACCGCATCTTCCGTCGTTTTTATGTCTGCTTTTCGGCCATTGATGAAGATTTCTCCTCCATCTTTTTTATCTGCTCCGAAAATAGCTCTGGCCGTTTCTGTTCTGCCCGCTCCCATTAATCCGGAAAAGCCCAGGATCTCGCCCTTTCTCAGTTCAAAGCTCACATCGTTTACCATCTTCCCGGCACTTAGATGTTCCACCTTTAAAACTACGGGGGCATCTCCTTTTACACTGCCAGCCTGCTTGGGCTCTTCGTAAATCACCCGGCCTACCATCATATTGATAATGTCATCCTTTGTACAGTCTTTGGTTGTCAATGTACCCACATAGGTTCCGTCACGCATGACAGTCACCCTGTCTGTAATCACTTTAATTTCATCCATTCGGTGGGATATGTAAATGATCCCCATCCCTTTTAAACGCAGATCCTTAATAATCTTAAACAGCTCTTCAATCTCTGTTTCCGTCAGTGCCGCAGAAGGCTCATCAAATACAATCAGCCTGGCATCTCTGGAAATTGCTTTGGCTATTTCACACATCTGCTGCCGCCCGACGGTTAAATTCCCCATGATCTCCGAAGGATTGATTTCAATATTCAGCCGCCGAAACAGCTTCTGCGCTTCTTTATTCATCATGGAGTCGCTGATGAATCCACCTTTCATCATTTCCCGGCCGATAAACAGATTCTGGGCCACTGTTAAGTGATTCATCATATTCAGCTCCTGATGGACAATCGCAATTCCGGCTTCCTGAGCCTTGGCTGGAGTGATAAAATTCACTTCCTGGCCCTCGAATTCAATGGTACCGGAATCCTTGGAATAGATGCCTGTAAGAATTTTCATCAGAGTGGATTTTCCTGCTCCGTTTTCTCCCATCAGCGCATGGACCTCTCCTGCTTCTACCTCCAGATCTACGTGATCCAAAGCATGTACCCCAGGAAAGGATTTGTCAATTCCCTTCATTCTCAGCATAACCCTGCCCACATTCTCACTCTCCGCTTCTTTTTGTTTTGAACACTGTGTTTTGTTCTCATGAGTCCATTATATCGGAATTGAAATTTTCTAATATAGAGGATCTTACAAAAAAAGAAGAAGATTTTACTTTCTTAGAACGGGAAGAGCAACTTCTGATTCTCATCGGTATAAATATTGTCTACAGTGATCACCTCCGTATCGCAATAGATGTTTTTTTCCGGCTTCCTGCCACGCACTGCTTCTACCGCAGTCTGTATTCCGATATATCCCATATTAAAGGGCTTTTGCACAATCAGGGTATCAATGATCCCTTCTTCTAAATACTGAATTCCTTCAATGTCGTTATCAAAGCCTACCACATGCACCTTCCGGCTTAAGTCCAACTCCCGGATGGCCCTGGCCACCCCTACTGTGGAATAGAGATTCAGGCCCGCAATCAGCGTGATGTCCGGATTTGTCTTCATCAATTCTTTGGTCTTTTCATATGCCTGGTTGTAGTCGGAATTGCTGTACAGGACCATTTTAATCTTACTTTCATCCTCTCCCAGCCCCTCTCTAAGCCCTTCTTCCCGTTCTATGGCAGTGGAAGAACCTTTCACATGGGAAACTATGGCGATCTTTGTATCCGGCCCCACATAATCCCGCATCTTTTGCCCCATTTGAAGGCCTGCATTTCTGTTGTCCGTACCAATGTAGGTTTCCTCTAAGTTCTGATTCAGCTTGGAATCGATCAGAATGAGTTTAATTCCTGCATCTGTCACCTGCTTTACGCACTCCGTCATTTCTGAATACCGTATGGGAGCAAGTGCGATGGCATCCGGCTTCATCTTCACTGCCTCTTCAATGTATTTTTTCTGGGTCTCATAATCATTTTCCTCATCTGGAGCCAGAATCACCAGATTGACCTGATACTCCTTCCCAGCGCTTTTTGCACCAGATATCATGGACATCCAGAAGTCGTTTGTCTTGTCCTGAACCTTGGGAATAAAGACGATTTTAACCGTTTTCTTTTCACCCAGCTCATCCAGTAAAAAAACACCTGACAGAAACAGCACAGCCAACGTTAAGAATAGAATTATTAAAAATGCATTTTTATGTTTCTTCATTCACATCCTCCATCCGCCGGTAAGGGATTGTGATTGTCACTGTGGTTCCCTCCCCTTCCTTACTGTCCACGCTTAAACCGTATCCAGGTCCGTAATACATATTAAGGCGGTCCTGAATATTCTTCATTCCCACTCCGTTGTGCTTTTGATCTGTCTTCTTCTGAAAAATGCTGCTAAGAGCTTCCTTCGTCATTCCGGCACCGTCATCCATAACCTTTAATATCACGGTTTCTTCCTGCCTGTACCCGTAGATGAGGATATTGCCCTGTTCTGTTTTATACTTTAACCCATGGTACAGGGCGTTTTCCACCAATGGCTGTAAAACCAGCTTCACAATGGCACACTCCATTACCTCTGAATCAACCCGGATATCAAAAACCACCTTATCCTTATACCTCATCTGCTGAATCAGCAGATAATTTCTGGTATATTCAAGCTCCTGCCACACCGTCACATAGATATTGGAATTGCCGATTGCCTGACGAAAAAATCTGGCAAGGACGGAGGTCATCTTGATCGCCTGCTGGGAGTCTTCGGTTTCGATCAGCCAGATGATGGAATCTAAGGTATTATAGAGGAAATGGGGATTAATCTGAGACTGCAGCGCTTTTAATTCGCTCTTTCTCTTTTCCGCCTGCTCCTTGCTGTTTTTCTTCATCAACTCGTCAATCCGCTCCGTCATGCGGTTAAAAGAATGAGTCAGACTTGAGATTTCATCGTCCCCCGCTGTTTCGATACTCACTGGTTGAAATTTACCTTCCTGCACCTCCTTCATGGCTGCCTGAAGCTGTTTGATGGGCTTCGTGATTTTGGCTGACAAAAAAACGGCAAACAGGCATGCCAGTAAAATCAACAGGAATGCAGCTCCTGTATACATTGTTCTCATGGCAATTTCATTGCCTGCCAGTTCAGAGGTATAATTCACACCGACAATGGTCCAGCCTGTTTTTTTTGAGTGGAAAGGCGTATAAATCTTATTCTCTCCGTTTTCATCAATATGGGTAAGACTGGTTTTGCTGGCTGACACTTCTTTTAAAAGTTCTTTCTTTACTCCACTTAAAATCAACTGCTGCTGGGGGTGATAGACGATTTCTCCCTTCCCATCAAGGATATACACATACCCCTTATTTCCCAGGCTGATGGATTCACATAAATCATTGATTACATCATAATTAAGATCAATGACCAGCAGTCCCTCCACACGTCCCGTCGCCGGGTTTGGAATTCCCCGGCTTAGCGTTACCACCCATTTATAATCGTTCTGTACCAGATTCTGTACGTGTGATGAGGAAATAAGGATTTTGCTTTCTGCCATTTTTGCATCCTGATACCATTCCTTGTCATTAAGACGGGCCCGTAAGTTTAAGCTGTCACTTCCATTGTTGATGAAATATCTCCCATTGTCTCCAAGTACTGCAATGTTATAGATATCTGTCCGTGCATGGAGGATTGTCTGAAATGCTTCCTTTAGATCCTCTCCCGTGTTTTTTTCATCATCGAACAGATACCCGGTTATATCCCGGTTGTTCATAATCACCTGAGAGATGTTTTCCATGTAGTTAATGTAGTTTTCAATGTTGAAATTGACCTGCTCAATCAGCTGTCTGCTGTTTTTTTCCGAATTGTCCATCAGATTGCTTTTGGTGAAACGTATGGAAAAGAACAGGAACACTGTTACGGTTAAAAGAACAAGAAGGGAAAAATAAATGATCATATTGGTCCGTATACTTTTAAACCTGACTTCCATTCTCATAGCTGCCTTTCCGGTTCCGCCTTAATCCTGCATATTCTTTTGGTGTTTTTTCTGTTGCCTTTTTAAAAATGGCGCTGAAATAATTGGCATCGTTGTATCCGCATTTTTCTGCGACCTCGTAGGTCTTTAAGGAAGTGTTTTCCAAAAGCTCCATGGCTTTCTCCATCCGTTTTTTTGTCAACGCTTCCACAAAGGTCATGCCGGAATAGTTTTTAAAGGCAGAGCTGAAATAGCTGACGCTGATGGCCAGCTTTTCGCATATATCCTGGAGCGAAAGACTGCAATCGGAATAATGGCTGTTGATATATTCCAGTGCTGCCACAGCCTGATGATCCCCGTAATTGCCTCTGTTACTGTTCACGAGTTCCTGAGCCGTATGAAAAAAGTCCAGCACCTTTTCTTCCATCTCTGAAATATAGCAGCAGCCAAAAAGCCCGGATATGATCTCCTGTTCTTTTAAGAAAAATCCATCCTCCACAAGATTCAGCCGTTCTAAAAAATTCATGACTGCAAGGATCAGGCTCTGATAGAGCACCACCACCTTATTCTTTGTAACCCAGTTGGTCTGGCAATCCTCCCGGATCTGTGCGATCTCCATTTTAATCTCTTCTGCCAGATTACTTCTGATTGCCAGCACAATCCGTTTTTCCTGTTCCCCTTCCCCAAGCAGCCCCCGGGCGCTGAGCCTGTACTTTTGAAATCTGTCCCATTCATAGATTCCTGGCTCCCGTTCCAGATAAAGATATTCCTTCATTTCCATGGCTTTTTCATAAGAAAAGCTTAGCCCGCTTAGATTAAATACACAGGTACCAACCAGACAG
>JAQSYE010000317.1 GCA_029256305.1 Lacrimispora sp.
AATAACAAGAATAGATCTGTGTATTTGCGATACAGAAGGAAAGGTTTTGGCGACCACATTTCCTGATGCGGAAGATTACGAAAGTTCGATCCTGGCGTTTGTGGATTCTCCAGCCGACAGCCAGGTGATCCAGGGGTATCAGTTTTTCAAAGTCTTCGACGAACATCAGTTAGAATACATCCTCCTTGCAAAAGGTGGAAGTGATGATGTATATATGGTAGGCAAATTGGCATCTTTCCAGATCCAGAGTCTTTTAGTTGCCTATAAAGAAAGATTTGATAAGGATAATTTTATTAAGAATCTTTTATTAGATAACCTGCTTCTGGTGGATATCTACAACCGGGCGAAAAAACTTCACATTGAAACCAATATCAGACGTGTTGTATTTATTATTGAGACACAGCACGAAAAAGATGTGAATGCGCTTGAGACTGTACGCAATTTATTTGCGGCAAAAACAAAAGATTTTGTGACTGCCGTTGACGAGAAGAATATTATTCTTGTTAAAGAGGTAAAAGAAGGCGAGAACTACGAGGATCTGGAGAAGACAGCCAATACGGTTCTGGACATGCTGAACACAGAGGCTATGACCCAGGTTCATGTAGCATTTGGTACGATTGTAAATGAGATCAAGGAAGTATCCAGATCTTATAAGGAAGCCAAGATGGCTATGGATGTAGGTAAGATATTCTATAGCAACAAGAACGTAGTAGCATACAGCAAGCTTGGAATCGGACGTCTGATTTATCAGCTTCCGCTGCCATTATGCCGTATGTTTATCAAAGAGATCTTTGACGGCAAATCACCAGATGATTTCGATGAAGAGACACTGACCACAATCAACAAATTTTTCGAGAACAGCCTGAATGTTTCCGAAACTTCCAGGCAGCTTTATATTCACAGGAATACGTTGGTATATCGTTTAGACAAGCTGCAAAAGAGTACTGGTCTGGATCTTCGTGTGTTTGAGGATGCGATTACATTTAAGATCGCACTGATGGTAGTCAAATACATGAAGTATATGGAAAACCAAGACTATTAACGCCAGCTATGAGCAGTGAGAAAAGAGGCAGTTATACAGATGCGTTGTGCTTGCACAAAAGCATCTGTATTGCTGACTCTTTTCATAGGGCGAAGCCCGTAAACCGAGATGAAGCGAAGCGAAGCGTAATCGAGGTTTCACTGCGGATTCCCGTTTTAAGTTTTTAAGTTTTTACGCTTTTAAGCTTTTACGTTTTTACAGCTACACGAAAAGAAAACAACAAGTTATGCTAAATTACTCAGAGGACTAAAATGATTGAATTATGGAACGTAAGTAAAACATACGAGGCGGGAAACAAGGCACTGCGTAACATCAATATGACGGTAGCTGACGGTGAATTTGTTTTCATCATCGGCAGAAGCGGCTCCGGAAAATCCACTTTACTGAAAATGTTGTTAAAAGAAGTGGAACCCACCTCTGGTAAGATCATAGTAAATGATATGAATTTAGGCAAAATGCCAAGGCGGTTCATCCCCAGGTACCGACGGAAGCTTGGCATGGTTTTTCAGGATTTCCGCCTGTTAAAAGACCGGAATGTATATGAGAACGTAGCGTTTGCACAGCGTGTCATTGGGGCATCCACAAGAAGTATAAAAGAATCGGTGCCAGCCATGTTAAAAATGGTAGGACTGTCTTCCAAATATAAATTTTTACCGCAACAGCTTTCCGGCGGAGAGCAGCAGCGAGTGGCCATTGCAAGAGCACTCATTAACAAGCCTGAAATTCTCCTGGCCGATGAACCAACGGGCAACTTAGACGGTCATAACTCCATGGAGATCATGAAGCTTTTGGAAGAGATCAACAAGCTTGGCACTACAGTAATTGTTGTCACCCATAGCCAGGAAATTGTAGACCGCATGAAGAAGCGGGTCATTATGATGGATCGCGGAGCCATCGTAAGCGATGAGAAAAAAGGCGGTTATACGTATGAGAATTAGTACATTTTGGTATTGTCTGAAACAAGGTGTAATAAACATCTGCAGAAACATACCATTGCGACAGTATCCGCATGTATTTTCCTATTTTGTCTGTTCTTCTCCATTGTGGTAAATGTACAATATGTAGTTAAGAACACGGAGAGTACGGTAGGTATCACTGTATTTTTTGATGATGGTCTTGATAAAAACAAGATCACCCAGATCGGCAATGAAATCAAATCACGAAAAGAAGTCAAAGAAGTCAAATTCACTTCTGCTGAGGACGCATGGGCAGAAGCAAAGAAAGAGTATTTCGGCGATATGCAGGATCTCGCAGAAGGATTTGAAGAGGATAACCCTCTTGCCAATTCTTCTTCCTATACTATATTCTTAAATGATTTAGTCCAGCAGGATGAACTTGTATCCTGGTTAAATGGAATTGAGGGAGTCAGAAAAGTTAATTATTCCAAAACGGCGGCAGAAGGAATGAACAGCTTGAACAAAGTAATCGGAATCCTTTCCATGCTGATCATCGGAGTTCTTCTGGCTGTTGCCATATTCTTAATCAGCAATACAATTTCCGTAGCTGCAGCTTTCCGGAAAAATGAGAATCAGATTATGAAGCTGATTGGTGCAACCAATTACATGATCAGGGCGCCTTTTGTAGTGGAAGGAGTTATCATTGGTCTGGTAGGTGCCTCCCTTCCGTTGATAGCCATTTATTTTCTTTATCGTTCAGCCGTTGAATATGTAGTTACTAAATTCAGCATTCTTTCAGGATTATTTCAATTTCTACCTGTTGATGCTATATTTCCTTATATGGCAGGAACAGCGATGTCACTGGGACTTGGAATCGGATTTTTTGTTAGTTTCTTTACAATCCGGAAACATTTAAAAGTATAAGGGGATATGTCCGTGAATCATGGAAAAAGACTGTTTGCAGTGGGACTCGGTCTTTTTATGACCGTATCATGTATATTTCCTTCCTATGGTACAAAGAATGAAGTAAATGATGCAAAGAAAAAGGCCAGTTCCATGGAGGATCAAAAAAAAGAAGTGGAATCGGCTTTAAAAGAGCTGGAGGGCCTAAAGACGGACACAGCCGCTTATGTGAAAGGCCTGGATGACAAGCTTTCAGTCTATGATAAGCAGCTGGCGGCGCTGACAGCCCAGATCTCGGCAAAAGAGGAGCAGATAGAAACTGCGGAATCAGATCTTAAGATTGCCAGAGAGGCGCAGGAACATCAGTACCGGAATATGAAACTGAGAATTCAATATATGTATGAGAAGGGTGAGACGAATTATCTGGACTTGCTGTTTCGGTCCGCCGATCTCACCCAGCTTTATAACCGGACGGAATATATCAGAAGCATTGTTGCATATGATAGAAGAATGCTGGAGGACTATAAACGAACCAAGGAAGAAGTCAGCCAAAGAGAAGCTCTTTTAAAGGCAGAGTATGATAAGCTGCTTGGATTTCAGACTGCTGCCAAAGAAAAAAAGCAGGAGGCTGAAGGACTTTTACAGGCTAAAAGCCAGGAGCTTGCATCCTATCAAAGCAGGATAGCTAAAAATCAGGAAAATTTATCCGAACTGGAAAAGGATCTGGCAGCACAGGAGCAGCGTATCAAGGAAATGGAAGCCCAGATACGCAAACAAGAGGAAGAAGCACGGAAAGCTGCCCAGAAAGCTGGAAAAACGTATAATACGGTGGCAATCGGGAATATTAAATTTATATGGCCCTGCCCATCATCTTCAAGAGTAACCTCAACCTTTGGGGACAGAGAATCTCCAACCGAAGGCGCCTCTTCCAATCATCAGGGCATTGACATCGGGGCATCAACCGGTGCCGGTATTTTAGCAGCAGCTCCCGGGACGGTAACGATCTCTACATACAGTTATTCTGCCGGCAATTATATCATGATTCATCATGGCGGGGGAGTCTATACTGTTTATATGCACTGTTCCGAACTCCTGGTTTCAGCGGGGCAGGAAGTGTCGCAGGGACAGTTAATTGCAAAAGTGGGTTCTACCGGGTATTCCACAGGACCGCATCTCCACTTTGGGATCAGAGTGAATGGAAGCTATGTAAATCCAGTGAAGTATGTAAGCCCATAATGAGCTAGATAGGAGAATGACAGTGGAAAGTAAGAATAAATTTTGGAAGGGTGCCCTAGTCGGAGCACT
>JAQSYE010000138.1 GCA_029256305.1 Lacrimispora sp.
CGTTCTGAATTTCTCATTCAAAGCCGCTCAAACGCGACTTATTATTAGAATTTTCAGGGTTTTACATACTGTTCAATCTTCAGTTTTCAAAGTGCTTTTGTTATTGTTTGTCTCAACAGCAACCCGTTTAGTATATCATATCGTTTCTGTCTTGTCAACAACTTTTTTTATTTTCTTTTTTACTATTTTTGCTGTTTTTCGGCAGCTGGTATATAGTACCATGGTTTCTAAAATCTGTCAACCACTTTTTTTCATTATCCAAAAGTAAAAATGATCAGTTGGAAATGAGCGGAGAAAGAGGGATTTGAACCCTCGCGCCGGTTACCCGACCTACACCCTTAGCAGGGGCGCCTCTTCGGCCTCTTGAGTATTTCTCCGTAGTTCTTAGTTTCCATATATTGCATCTATCAAGTATATCTTTTCCAGACGCATTGACAATTATACATAATATAATTCGACTTGTCAACCCATTTTTTGATTTATTTCTTCCTGTATTTTATCATGCACGAATTCAGCGATTTGAGTGGTCTTTAGCTTCTGATAATCCTCGTAATAAAGGGGGGGTAGAAAGCAGACTTCCACTTTCTGTTTTCTGGATGAATTCTCATCAAAGGGTTTAAAGCTATCTATCAATGCAACTGGGACAATAGGGCAGCCGGCATTTACAGCACTTTTAAAAGTACCTCCTTTAAATGGCAGCAATTGGTTTCCCACCCTGCTACGGGTTCCCTCAGGAAAGATCACATAATTCTTTTCCTCTTTTACCCCTGCTGTCATTCTGGATATAATATCTAATGAAGCTTTAATATCCTGCCGGTCTATATAGAAACCCTCCAGAGCATCTACGACTTCCTTTACCAAAATCAGATTGGCTGCCTCTTTTTTAACAACCACACTTAAAGGTTTGGGACATGCTTCCATGATTGCCAACATGTCGAACAGCCCCTGATGATTGGGAAAGAGTATAAAACCATTCTCAGAAGGAATATTCTCAGCTCCATGAACGATGACCTCCACACGCCCTGATTTATTTACTTTCTTTACTACATTACGAATATATTCATAACGTTCTTTGTGGGGATAATATTCCTTCTTAATACCCATCTTCCTGATTTTATAAAACCATAAGGGGACACGGAATAAATTTTTTACTACCATATAGAAAATTCGGTTCATGGATTGGCCTATTCCTCTCTGAATTGTGCTGGCGCAGATTCATATAGATTATTACCTTTGCTGTCGATTACTACGATCACTGGAAACTCTTTAATTTCCAGACATCTGATTGCCTCTGTTCCAAGATCTTCGTAAGCAATTACTTCGGATGAGAGAATGCATTTGGAAAGAAGTGCTCCGGCCCCGCCTACTGCAGCAAAATAAACAGATTGATTTTTTACTATCGATTCAATCACTTCTTTACTCCTTTTTCCTTTTCCAATCATAGCCCCAAGTCCCAGATCCAGAAGCTGAGGCGTATATCGATCCATTCGACTGGCTGTTGTAGGACCTGCAGATCCGATAGGACGCCCTTCTCTTGCTGGAGATGGTCCCATATAATAAATCACATTGCCCTTTATATTGAAAGGCAGATTTTCATTCTTATCAAGGGTTTCTTTCATTCTTTTATGTGCAGCATCTCTGGCTGTGTAAATAGTACCGGTCAGATAGACATAGTCTCCCGCTTTCAATTTTTGTGCGTCTTCTTTACTGACTGGTGCGTTTATATGATAATCCATGGTTCTCTCCCTCATTCCATCCTATATAATTCTGTGAGCATGCCGGTTTACGTGACAGCAGATGTTAATTGCTACAGGTAGACCAGCTATGTGGGTAGGATATGTTTCAATATTAACAGCAAGTACAGTTACAGTTCCGCCTAATCCTCCCGGTCCGATTCCCAGTTTATTAATTTTTTCAAGCATCTCTTCTTCTAGCGCTCTAACATATGGAATAGATGGCTTTTCATTTAAATCTCTGGTTAGGGCATGCTTTGCCATCTGTGCACATTTTTCAAAGGTGCCCCCTATACCAACACCTACAACCATGGGTGGACAAGCATTGGGTCCTGCATCCCTTACAGCTGTTAAAATTGATTCTTTTACTCCTTCCAGTCCATCGGCGGGCTTTAGCATAAAAATACGGCTCATGTTTTCGCTGCCAAATCCTTTTGGTGCTACCGTTATATCAATCTGATCCCCCGGTACGATCTCATAATGAATCACTGCAGGCGTATTATCCTTTGTGTTAATCCGTTCAATTGGTTCCACAACAGACTTTCTTAAATAACCTTCTATATAACCTTCCTTCACTCCCTGATTCACAGCATCAGCCAGACTGGATCCTTCTATATGTAAGTCCTGTCCTATTTTTAAGAATATCACAGCCATCCCCGTATCCTGACAAATGGGAATCATATCTTCTCTGGCTATGTCTAAGTTCTCCTTCAGCTGACAAAGAATTTGTTTTCCCAATGCTGATTTTTCTTTTTCTGCTGACTGTAAAAATACTTCTTCCATATCCTTTGACAGGATATGATTCGCTTCTATACACATTTCCTTAATATTCTTTGTAATTTCTTCTGCTCTTATGGTTCTGATCATGATCTCCTCCATATAAACGGTTATTCTCTGTCCTTACTTAATAATATACGAATCATATGATGAAATCAAGATAAAAAAAGGGGAATGGCATTCACCATTCCCACTAACGTTCTTCCACTATATTGTAAGCCGATTCCGGATTAATTTTTCATGAATATCGTTAATCGTTATCTGCTCCATTCTATCTCTGCATAAATCATTGAGTTCTCCATAGATTTCATCCATCACTCCGGACATCCCGGAAGCGACCATGCAGGGATTGTTCTCATCTCCCGATTTCCAGGAGGATGATACAAAAGCCACATCGAGTGCATCGCATATCTGCTTCAAACTTATTGTGTCTGGATCACCAATCAGATGATATCCTCCCTCCAGACCTTCTTTTGTTGCAATAATGCCTGCCTTCTTTAACTTCGCCATAACTTTTCTGACGCGGGCAGGATTGGTGCAGACATTGGAAGCCAGTTCTTCGCTGGATGTGGTAATTTTCCGCTGTTCCAAATATACCAGGCCATGAACCGCGACTGCAAACTCACTTGTCATGCTAATCCCCCATTCTTTTAAATCTTGCATCTTCATCTGTAATTATTCTAGTTTCAGTTTGTATCTTACCAAGTTATATGAAGATTGTCAAGGGCCGGAGGGCGGGAAGAGAGTCCTATACATTCTTATCTTTTATGCGGATCGTGACTTTCTTAATTACCCTGTCTTCCACTTCAAGTATAGAATAATGGTTCTCCTTATCTTCAAGATCCATGGGAATCTGTGATTGCATTGGAATAAAGCCAAGCAATTCAATTAAATATCCAGAAAGTGTATCGCAGGAACTGTCTATTTTTTCATGTAGTACCTCATCCAGATCATAAAGAGAGATTCCTCCCGACGCGCTGAACACAAAAGGTTCCAATTCTGTAAGATGCGGCTCAGCTACTTCATATTCATCATGAATATCCCCCACAATCTCTTCAATTAAATCTTCCAGAGTTATAAGACCTGAAACACCTCCGTATTCATCGATTAAAACAGCCATTTTAAGATTATTCCTCTGCATCTCAAGAAACAGGTTATCAGTTTTTTTATTTTCCGGTATATAATAAGGTTTCTGAATGATTGCCCTGATATCAATGGCATCAGGTTCCATCTTGCTCATTTCTATTGAAAAATCCTTCATGGATAATATTCCGATTATATTGTCAATTTCACCCTCATAGACAGGAATTCTGGAATGCCTTGTATTTAGAATATCATGTAGGACCTGTTCCACAGGCTGCTCAATATCAATAGTTATCATATCCTGTCTGGGAGTCATTATCTCCCTTGCTCTCTTATCATCAAAAAGAAATATTGATTTGATCATTTTCTCTTCTATTTTATTAAAAACACCGCTTTCCCGTCCGGTCTGCAGCATAGATCTAATTTCTTCTTCGGAAACCTCTTCTTCCAGATTCTTCGTTTTCATACCAAGTATTTTTAAAATACCATTTGTGGACATCGAGAGTAGTCTGATGAATGGACCCATCACTTTTGAAATAGTATAAATAGGACCTACTGCAAACAGACTAAACTTTTCGGCCTTTTGCAGAGCAATACGCTTGGGAACTAATTCACCAAAAACCAGATTAAAGTAAGAGAGAATGATTGTTACCGCCACCATGGCTAGACTTCTGCCATAAGGAATTCCAAGGGAATCCAGCTTTACTCCCAGAACCTGGGAAATTCCAGTTGCCGCCGAAGCACTTGAGAAGAATCCTGCAAATGTAATTGCCACCTGGATGGTTGATAAAAATCCTGTAGAGTCTTCTGAAAGTTTTTGTATCAAAGATGCTTTTTTATTTCCGCCGTCTGCTAACATACGGATTCTGTTTTTATTGACTGATACAACGGCCATTTCTGCCCCTGAGAAAAATGCGTTCATTATGGTAAGGGCTATAAGAAATAAAATTTGTGCGGCTATCTGCGTCGCCCCTGGGTCAGTTTCCAAGCTAAATTTCCTCCTTTTATATTGACAAAAGAAAAAGTCTCAGGAAGCAGTAAATAAATATTGCTGCACCTGAGCCTTTTCAATGTCCTTCATTGTTGATTGGTATTATGAAATAAAGAACATTTTTCTATATCGTTAGTATTGAGATTTATTCTTCGGTTTCTGTTATATCCTCAATCTCTGGAATCTCTTCCCTTAGCACAAGATTCTCTACATCTTCCAGATCCAGTTCATCTAAACCTTCTCCTTCAGATTTGCTTCCGTCATCCCGAACTTTAGCGATACTTGCAACCATGATATCGGAATCCTGATCAATATTCATCAGTTTTACACCGGAAGTATTTCTTCCAATAACGGAGATATCATTAACAGATATTCTTATTACAATTCCTTCCGTTGTTATAAGAAGGAGATCATGATCATCCTGAACCAGCTTCGCTCCTACTATATCTCCGGTTTTTTCTGTAATTTTATAGCACAGAACACCTTTACCGCCTCTTCTTTGAGGTGTAAATTCTTCTATAGGAGTTCTCTTACCCATTCCGTTTTGGGAAACGATCAGCAGCTTTGGTCCCTGAGTATCCATCTGCATTCCAACTACATGATCATCATTATTTAGCTTCATACCAATTACACCGATAGAAACTCGGCCTGTGACACGCACATCCTTTTCGTGGAAACGGATGCACTGACCTTTTTTTGTCACCAGGAATATATCGTTAGTATCATCTGTCGCCTTAACTTCAATCAGTTCATCTTTTTCTCGGAGAACAATTGCCTGAAGACCGTTCTTTCTGACATTGGCATATTCCATAATTGGTGTTTTCTTAACCATACCGTTTCTGGTTGCCATAAATAAGAACTTGCCATCATCATATTCTTTCATTGGAATAATGGCTGTAATATTTTCACCTGGGAGCATCTGCAGTAGATTAACAATAGCAGTTCCTCTGGAGGTACGGCTTCCTTCCGGAATCATATAGGTCTTTAACCGGTAAACTCTTCCTGTGTTGGTAAAGAACATGAGGTAGTGGTGGGTAGTTGTCATCATCAGATCTTCGATGTAATCCTGATCGATAGTCTGCATCCCCTTAATTCCTCTTCCTCCGCGGTTCTGATTCTTAAAATTATCTATAGACATCCTCTTAATGTAACCCAGCTTTGTCATTGCAACGATGGTGCTTTCATCTGGTATTAAGTCTTCCATAGACATATCGTACTCATCAAATCCAATGGAGGTTCTTCTATCATCCCCGAATTTAGCGGATATAATGCTGATTTCCTCTTTGATTACTCCCAATAGCTTTTTCTCATCTGCAAGAATAGATTTTAATTCTGCAATTCTGATTTCCAGCTCTTTGTATTCGTTTTCCAGCTTCTCTCTTTCCAGACCGGTAAGAGCTCGTAAACGCATATCAACGATTGCCTGGGACTGAGGATCACTTAAACCAAACCGGCTCATAAGTTCTGCTTTTGCTATCTGAACATTCTGACATGCTCTGATAATGTGGATCACTTCATCGATGTTATCCAGAGCAATCAGCAGTCCTTCTAATATGTGAGCCCGTTCTTCTGCCTTGTTTAAATCATAACGGATTCTTCTGGTCACAACTTCTTTCTGATGTTCCAGATAATAATCTAACATCTGAACCAGATTTAATACTTTTGGTTCCAGAACGCCGGACTTATTCTTAACAAGTGCTATCATGATAACACCAAAAGTATCCTGTAGCTGGGTATGTTTAAGCAACTGGTTTAAAATTACATTGGCATTGGCGTCACGGCGAAGTTCAATGCAAATTCTCATACCAGTACGGTCTGACTCATCCCGCAGGTCTGTAATACCATCAATTTTTTTATCTTTTACAAGTTCTGCAATTTTTTCAATCAGACGAGCTTTATTAACCATGTAAGGAAGCTCAGTAACGATTATACGGCTCTTACCATTTGGCATAGCCTCAATATCGCTGACCGCTCTAACACGGATCTTGCCTCTGCCTGTACGGTAAGCTTCTTCGATACCTCTTTTTCCCAGAATGGTTGCACCGGTAGGAAAGTCTGGTCCTTTTATAATCTCCAGAATCTCTTCCATGGTGGTATCTCTGTCTTCTTCAACCTGATTTTCAATGATTTTAAGAACGGCTCCAATAACTTCTCTTAAGTTATGAGGAGGGATATTGGTTGCCATACCTACTGCAATTCCTGATGTACCATTAACCAGAAGATTGGGATAACGAGATGGAAGCACATCCGGCTCCCTCTCTGTCTCATCAAAGTTCGGACTGAAATCAACGGTATCTTTATTGATATCTGCAAGCATCTCCATGGAAATTTTACTTAAACGGGCTTCTGTATACCTCATGGCAGCTGCGCCGTCCCCATCCACAGAACCGAAGTTTCCGTGCCCATCTACCAGCGGATATCTGGTGGACCATTCCTGTGCTAAATTTACCAATGCTCCGTAAATAGAGCTGTCACCATGAGGGTGATACTTACCCATGGTATCACCAACGATACGGGCACATTTACGATGTGGCTTATCCGGACCGTTGTTGAGCTCTATCATGGAATACAGGACTCTTCTCTGAACCGGTTTTAATCCGTCTCGGACATCCGGTAGTGCCCTGGAAGCAATGACGCTCATGGCATACTCAATGTACGATTTTTCCATGGTCTTTTTTAAGTCCACGTCATGAACTTTATCAAAGATATTTGGTTCCATTTTATTTCCTCCAATTAAATATCAAGATTCTGTACGTATTTGGCATTCGCATCGATAAATTCACGTCTTGGTTCTACCTGGTCACCCATCAAGGTTGAAAATGTCAAATCCATTTCCGACTGGGAATCTTCGTCCATGTTAATTCTTAAAAGAACTCTTCTTTCAGGATCCATAGTAGTCTCCCAAAGCTGTTCCGCATCCATCTCACCCAGACCTTTGTATCGCTGGATCTTATTGTTATTGTCTCTTCCGACCTCTTTTAGGATGGAATTAAGTTCTTCATCACTGTAAGCATACCACACTCTTTTATTTTTCTCAATTTTATATAATGGCGGCTGCGCCAAATATACATAACCGCTTTTAATAAGGCCTGGCATAAACCTGTATAGGAAGGTTAAAAGCAGGGTACTGATATGAGCACCGTCTACATCGGCATCGGTCATTATAATTATTTTATGGTATCTTAATTTAGTTAAATCAAAATCGTCATGAATACCAGTTCCGAAAGCTGTAATCATGGCTCTGATTTCCGCATTGGCATAAATTTTATCCAGTCTTGCCTTTTCCACGTTTAAAATCTTACCACGCAAAGGAAGGATAGCCTGGGTATTTCTGGATCTGGCTGTTTTTGCAGAGCCACCGGCACTGTCTCCCTCTACGATATATATCTCGCAGTTTGCAGGATTCTTATCTGAACAATCTGCAAGTTTGCCTGGAAGTGCCATACCTTCAAGAGCTGTTTTTCTTCTGGTCAAATCTCTTGCTTTTCTGGCAGCCGCTCTTGCTCTCTGAGCCAGAATGGATTTATCACAGATCGTCTTTGAAATTCCCGGATTCTGCTCCAGATAATAAGTCAGCTGTTCTCTGAGAAGACCATCTACCGCACCTCTTGCTTCACTGTTTCCCAGCTTTTGCTTGGTTTGTCCTTCAAACTGTGGTTCTTCAATCTTAACACTGATAATGGCTGTCATACCTTCCCGGATATCTTCACCGGATAAATTGGTTTCGCTTTCTCTTAACAGCTTGTTTTTTCTGGCATAATCATTTAACGTGGTTGTCAGTGCATTCTTGAATCCAATCAAATGAGTTCCGCCTTCTGGCGTATTTATGTTATTTACAAAGCTGTAAATATTTTCTGTATAGGAATCATTGTGCTGCAGGGCTACTTCCACGTATACACCGTCTTTTGTTCCCTCGCAGTAAAATACCTGATCATAAAGAGGAGTCTTCCCTTTGTTTAAATAGTGAACAAACTCTTTAATTCCGCCTTCGTAATGGAATACATGTTCATGAGATTCCTCTCTCTCATCACGAAGAATAATCCTTAAATTCTTAGTCAGAAAGGCAGTTTCCCTTAAACGTATTTTTAAAGTGTCATAATCAAATATAGTTTCTTCAAAAATGCCTTTATCAGGAAGGAATGTAACCGTAGTTCCCTGTTCCTCGAGACCACAATCTCCGATCACCTTTAAAGGGTACATGGTTTTACCCTTCTCATAGCGCTGTTTATAGATCTTTCCTTCCGTACGGATCTCAACTTCCAACCACTGGGAAAGAGCATTTACAACTGATGCTCCTACTCCGTGAAGTCCACCGGATACCTTGTATCCTCCACCGCCAAATTTTCCTCCGGCATGAAGGATCGTAAATGCTACCTCAACAGCAGGTATTCCCGCTTTCTTTTGAATTCCTACCGGGATTCCGCGTCCATCATCTACAACTGTTATGGAGTTGTCACTATGAATGACTACTTCTATGCTGTCACAGTATCCTGCAAGAGCCTCATCCACCGCGTTATCCACGATTTCGTATACCAGATGATGAAGTCCTCTAGTGGATGTACTGCCGATATACATACCGGGTCTCTTTCTTACCGCTTCAAGCCCCTCTAATATCTGGATTTGATCTGCACCATATTCTTGACTCATATTCGTACGCTTCCTCCTGAATCGTTAATTTTCATTGTCTACGGTACCATTTATTACCTTAAATATTTTATCAATGTGGAACCGGTCATTTATAAAATCCGCCAGTCCCGTACAGGTAATTACGGTCTGTATATGATTAATCCCTGCCAGTAATTGATTCTGTCTGCTTTTATCCAATTCAGACAGTACGTCATCCAGCAAAAGAATGGGATAATCATGCACAATGTTTTCTACCAGTTCTATTTCTGCTAATTTTAAAGATAAAGCTGCAGTCCGTTGTTGTCCCTGAGAACCAAACCGCCTGATATCAATGCCATTAACCATGAAACTCAAATCGTCCCGATGGGGGCCTGTCAGAGTTGTTCTCTGCCTTAAATCCTGACTTCTGCTTTTTCTTAAAGTTTCTTCAAAAGAATCTGCCTCCACATTCGGCTCATAAAGAATCTTTAATGATTCTTTGTCACCAGACAGTTTAAGGTGGATGGGTTCAATAATCATTCCAATCCTTTCAACAAATTCTTTTCTGTAGAGAATAATCTCTTTCCCATACTGAACCAGTTGCATGTCCCATATATCCAGAGTTTCCTCATAGTCTGGACGAAACGCCAGATCTTTTAATAATTTATTTCGCTGTGTCACAATCCGGTTATACTGGACCAATGAATGTACATACAGCTTATTAAGTTGACATAATTCCATGTCAACGAACCGGCGCCTTTCTGCCGGCCCGTTTTTTATGAGATTTAAGTCTTCCGGTGAAAAAAATACAACGTTGACAATTCCAAATAATTCGCTGGCCTTGCGGATGGGCACGCCATTTACCGCCACGCCTTTAGCTTTATTCTTTTTCAGATGCATGTCAATCCGATATGGAATGTCATTCTTTCTGACGTTTAGCTTGATATGCGACTCATCCCTGTCAAACTGTATAATTTCCTTGTCCTTGCTGCCTCTGTGGGATTTTGTCGTAGCACAGACATAGATTGCTTCTAAGACATTTGTTTTCCCTTGGGCATTGTCCCCATAGAGTATATTGGTTCCCTGACTGAAATCCATATGTAATTCATCATAGTTGCGATAATTCTTAAGCTCTATCGATTCAAT
>JAQSYE010000139.1 GCA_029256305.1 Lacrimispora sp.
ATTTCGTTCCTTATAAAGGGAAAACTGTTCCAGCGCTCGTTTAGACATAAGCCGATAGTCCGCATGATTATAAACAATATGAATCTTCATCAGCTGCATCAGTCTGTAAAAGCCAAGAGCAGAAAACTTTTTAAATAAGGTATCTGTGTCACGCCTTTTACGGACTCCATACACAATATCATTTCCTTTAAGATATAAGTCCACCATCTCTTCCATCACAGCCACATCATCTTGTAAGTCTGCATCAATTGAAATAACCATATCTGCGTAATTCATGGCTGTCAAAAGACCGGCTGTCAGTGCGTTTTGATGCCCTGTATTTCTGGCAAGTTTCAAACCAAAGACAACAGGAAACTTCGTTCGAAAATTTTCAATCATATTCCAGGTATTGTCCCTGCTGCCATCATCCACATAAAGAATAAAGCTGGTTTTATCAATTTTTTGGGACTGCACCAGCCTGTCCAAAATTTGGGTCAATTCCGCATTGGTGTACGGAAGCGCCTGTTCCTCGTTATAGCATGGCACAACAATACAAAGTTTGTTCATATGCCGTACTCCTTTCGGTTACACCTCATATAATAAACCTGAAAGTAAAGGTTTCTAACCAATCAATTGATAATTTCAATATATCTATGATTTCTCCTAGGGTATCCATATAAGGGTTAAAAAATGGTTGTCAGCAAGCTAATTCGGATAGGGGAAATTTAATAAAAAAGAACTTTAAGACTACCGAAAGATCATCGGCAGTTTTTTTTTGCAGAACAATCAGTGAAAAGATAATTACATATCGATATGAAAAGACTCTTAAGCAGATAAAAAATATAGAATGAATCTATATTCGTGATATTGTGAGTATTGAAGAGCTATTGTTGTTCCGGATAACGAGAAGCATCCATATTTCTCACTCACAGTTCTTACCAAATACATAATCGCACAATGCCTTATACTCCTGATAAGGGCCGAACTTTTCTAAATCACCTAAAAGTCTGGCTATATTTAAATAATACCAGGCATGTTGGGATTTGTCTTTTTCATTAAAACGCTGCCAGATCTCATCACCCATAAGAAGATAATCTCTTGCAGTTGTTCTGAGATTACTAAGCTTGTCCGCCAATACAAGAATCTTAATCTCCTCTGAAGTATTCTCTAAGTGCTTTAATGTGGCGCTCTTGCGTTCTTTCCAGCTTTTTGACTTGTCTTCTGTTTCTTCCATGACAAGCTGTGTGACACGGCATCCAAACTCTTCTTCCAGCTGTGATTTCGTAACCCCCGCATCTTCAATCACATCATGAAGCAGCGCAGCGCAGATCAGTTCCTGGTCTACCGTCATTAAAGACACAATGACTGCGGTCTCCAACGGATGGACGATATAGGGAATATGAGTCCCTTTCCGACAGGTCCCCTCATGGCACTTGGCCGCAAATGCAACAGCTTTCTCCACCATACATATTAACACAATTTTTGACAATTTAACAGACCATAATATAAAACTACTTAACTATTTATACGATTCATGTAAATAGAATTGGCATTCATGCAACAAATAGTATATAATAATAAGATATATTATAATACATATTTATACAAAAGATAAAAGTGATGAAAAGCGGGACCGGAACATTGGATACCCGCCTTTCTGATATCATTATCTGCTGATTAAGTAAAATTAAAACAGCCTTTGGCTTTTTAATAATACAAAAGATAAAAGAGGTAAATGAGTATGAAAAAGAAATGGTTAATACCTGCATTGTGTGTGGCTGCTATCAGCCTGTCTGCCTGTGGTAGTAAAGCTTCCACTACTGCCCCCGATAATTCCCAGGTAGAAAGTTTAAAGGCTCAGGTAGAAGAATTAAAAAAGGAAAACACTGATTTAAAGGCTCAGCTTGAGACAGTTCCTGAGACCACAGTTGCGGAGACACAGGCTGTTCAAAGCGGAACACCAATAGCAATTGGCGGGGTAATTACCACTGATTCCATGGAGATCACCGCTAATAAAGTAGAATTATCATACGATGTTCTCCCAGATGATACTTCTGGATTCTATACCCACTATGCAGCTGATCCAGGCAATGTTTATCTTCATTTAGATCTTGATGTTAAGAATCTTGGTAAGCAAAATTTACCCTGTGACGAGATCATGAAAACAACCGCTGACTACAACGGAGGGTATACTTACTCCGGACAGGCAATACCAGAAGATGGAAACACCGGATTTACCTATGCCAATATTACATCCATTAATCCCCTTCAGACATTAGGCGTGCACTTCCTGTTTCAATGTCCGCAAGAGGTGGCAGAATCCCAGAATCCTCTCTCTATCGTACTGGAACCGTCCGGCACAAAAGACAGCTATGTTCTGACTATAAGATAACTTTAAAATACGCCCGGCCCGGGCGTGTTTTTTTACAGCAAATGTCGCCAAACATGCATAAACACGACTGATCGTAAGAATAAATTAAATTATTACAATTTACCAGATAAACTTGTAAGATCCCCCTTTTTCTGCTATGCTAAGTAACGGAATAATTATCAGGAGGAATTTGAATTCATATGACTCAGTATAACAATCAAACCAGACCGGACCGCCGCAGGACAAGCTCCGGATACCGGCGTGACAGCGGAAAAAGCGGTTTTCATTCGGTCCTTCTGTTTTATGTGCTTCCTTTCATCGTATTTAACGGGCTCATTTTTTTACTGGTGACCTCCCAACCAAAAGCAGAGATTACCATTGGTGAAAGCAGCGATTATATTTCTACCACGATGGAATTAAAGGTGAAATCCCTTCTTCCCATAAAGGCTATGGAAGTTTCCCTTGACAGTACCCCCATTGAATTAACCAAGACAGGGGGAAGTACCTATAAAGCCACTTTAACAAACAACGGTACGCTGGAAGTAAAGCTGACCGGATTTAACAAAATGAAGTCAGTTATCTATGAATCGGTTAGTGTACTGGACGATACCCCTCCTGCGATTAAAGACAATGTTCTGGAGAATGGCATTCTATCCTTCCGCCTGGAAGACACACAGTCTGGCGTGGATTACTCCTCTATCGCAGCCTCCGATGAGGAGAATACAGATATTCTTCCTCTTTCGATTGACCGCAGTACCGGACTTGTGACTTTTGAGATTAAGAAAAAGAACATCACCATTACGGCCAAGGATAAGATCGGCAATGAACTTCATGTTACCTTCACCCCTCAGGGCGAGAGCTTCGAAGATGCTGAGATGGAAAGTGAAGAAGCGGAAGAAAACGGGGATACTGCAGAAACAGAAACCTCCTTAGAAACCGAGGAGACGAAAGAATCCAGCACAACAAAAGAGTCTAAATCAACAAAGAGCACCAAAGCAACGAAAGAATCTGTTAAGAATACAGAGACTTCCAAATCTCCAACCAAGTCAAATACAATCAAAAAGAAATAATCTTTTTTGCATATACGGCAAAAGCCGGATCCGTGTTTACCCATACAGGTACGGATCCGGCTTTTTTATTTATTTTCGTCCATACAGGAACGCCAGTTCCCTGCACTTATTAACAAGATCTTCTGTTATCTCACCTGATCTCAAACGCCACTTCCAGTTATTCCCAAGCGTAGACGGTTCATTAATTCTCCCGTTTCTTCCAGTTCCCAGATAGTCCTGAACCGGTATCACAGCAAGGTCTGCCACACTTGCAAGGGCAAGTCTGATAAAATCCCAGCAAATCTCATCATCAGGAGTATTGTAGTTATTTAAGTATCTTCGGCTGAAATTCCGGTCTGCTTCGGAAAGGTCCTCATACCAGCTCCTTAAGGTCTGGTTATCATGTGTTCCGGTGTAAACAACACAATTTTTCGAATAATTATGGGGAAGATAAATGCTTTCGCCATTGGCATCAAATGCAAATTCCAAAACCTTCATACCTGGAAAACCTGTTTCAGAAAGTAAATTCAGTACCGACGGTGTCAGAAATCCAAGATCTTCCGCAATGATGTCAAGATCCCCGAACCTCTCTTTTAAACGCAAAAACAGCTGAATTCCAGGCCCCTTTTCCCATGTCCCCACCATAGCATCTTCTCTCCCTGCAGGAACACGGTAATACTCATCAAATCCCCGAAAATGATCCACCCTCACTGTATCATACAGACGGAAGCTGTATTCCAATCGCTTCAGCCACCATTCATACCCTGTATCCTTATGATAGTCCCAGCGGTAAAGGGGATTCCCCCACAGCTGGCCGGTAGCGGAGAATGCATCTGGCGGACAGCCTGCTACCGCCTCCGGATATCCGTTTTCATCAAATTGAAATAGCTCTGGATGCCCCCAGGCATCTGCACTGTCAAATGACACGTAGATGGGCAGGTCTCCAATAATCCGGATTCCCTGTTCACCTGCATACCCCTTTAATTTATTCCACTGTTCCCAAAACTTGAACTGGAGAAATATATAAAAACCCATCTCATCCGTAAGCAGCTTCTTATAATATTCCACGGCCTCTTCTTTTTTTAAACGAATATCCTCATCCCAGTGAATCCAGCTTTTCCCCTGAAAATGATCCTTTAACGCCATATAAAAGCAAAACCATACCGTTTCCTCACTCAGAGTTTCTATCACCTCTTTTGAAGAATTCCCCTTAGCTTTCCAGGACCCATATGCCTGCCTTAACAAAGGATATCGGCCTTCATATATCTTTTCATAATCCACAGATGAGGCATCCTCCCCAAAATTCTGTAAATCGCACTGCTCCGCTGAAATCAAATCTTCCCTGACCAGTTCCTCCAGATCAATAAAATATGGATTTCCTGCAAAGGAGGAAAAGGACTGGTAAGGAGAATCCCCATATCCCGTAGGTCCCAGAGGCAGAATCTGCCAGTAATGCTGTCCCGCCCTTTTTAACAGATCAATCCATTCATATGCCTCTTTTGAAAATGCTCCGATTCCGTACTTGGACGGAAGGCTTGAAACCGGAAGCAACATACCGCATTTCCGCATAAACCAGTCTCCTTTATCCACACATTTTTCCTTTGTTTCTGCAATCTTATTGTTAACAATAGCATAAAGCCATAAGAATGGCAACCATTGCCTCCTCAGGATTTTTTTGTAAAAAAATCATAGGAATTTCGACCCGGAATGTTAAGAGAAAAGAAATACTAATTCCTTTATTTTCATGTAGAATAAAGATGTCACAACAACGCAGCAACTACTTCAAAATTAGGAGGATTTAATTATGAGAAGAATGAATAAACCACTGGCAGCAGCTGCTGCAGCAGCCGCAGTTCTCGGCTTAACCGCCTGCACTCAGGCAACCGACGCCCCGGCCCCTCAAGCGATCGTAAACGCACAAAACCAGAACAACATACAGGTACAAAGTCAGGAGGAAATAAAGGTTGTTCCCGACAAAGCAGAAGTCAGCTTTGCAGTTTCTTCCCAGGCTGCAGATCCAAAATCAGTTCAGGATTTAAACAGCACTGATGTAAATAAAGTAATCGACTTTTTGAAAAGCACCGGCCTTGATGAAAAATCCATTCAGACCTCTAATTTTGGTCTTCAGCCCATTTATGACTGGAATGACGGGCAGAAGATAACCGGATACGAGATGCGAACAAGTATTGTTGTATCAGATATTCCCATGGATCAGGTAGGTACGCTCCTCTCCTCTTCCATCGATGCAGGAATCAACACCATCGACCGTATCTCTTACCTTTCCAGCAAATATGATGAGACTTATCAGGAAGCCTTAAAAAAGGCAGTCGAGTCTTCAAAAGTAAAAGCCGAGGCTATGGCCGCTGCAAGCGAAAAATCTCTTGGTGCAGTCACAAATGTACAGGAAATCAGTTCTTACAATGAGAATCGATATACCACTTATGCTGCCGACTCAGCCACTGCTTCTATCGAGGCAGGCGCAAAAGCATTAGCCATTGAGCCTGGTCAGATCAGCGTGACCGCGCAGGTTACTGTAACCTACAGTATTAAATAATTAATAAATGCTGCTGCAAAATGCTCTCAGATAATATCTCTTAGCATTTTGCAGCAGCATTCTTTTTATCTTCCACCCTCTTTAATATGAACATCCAGCTGGCTGTAAGGGATCTCAATACCTGCTTCATCAAACTCCAGCTTGATTCGCTCTAAAATCTTCCACCTAGCAGTCCAGTAATCTTCCACTGAAGTCCAGCCTCTTCCTCCGATGGTTACCGAATTAGCCGATAAATCATTGACGAAGATATCAACCGGTTCTTCCTTATTCACCTCAGGCTGACTGTAAAAGATGGTTTCCAGCAATTCCTTTGCCTTTTTTAAATCCGCTCCATAACCAATCTCCACAAGAATATCGAGTCTGCGCTTATCCATAGCTGTTACATTGGTAAGCGGGGAGTTGGAAAGCGTTCCGTTTGGTATCACAACCTGCTTATTATCCGCTGTGGTAAGAATAGTGTAAACCAGACCGATGGTACGAACGGTTCCTTCCCCTGATTGTGATACAATATAATCACCTACCCGGAACGGCTTCATCAGAAGGATCAAAACCCCTCCCGCAAAATTTGCCAGACTTCCCTGCACCGCCAGACCAATGGCAATACTGGCAGAACCAAGAAGTGCCACAATAGAGGCGGAATTCACCCCTATTTGTCCTGCAATAATAAATGCCAGAAGGCAGTACATAATCGCATTTAAGACAGAAAGAAGAAATTTCCTTACGCTGACCTCCATATCCACTCTTTTAAAAGAGCGGTTCAGCATACCATATAAAATCTTAATTATTCTGGATCCAATGAAGAAAATTACAAGTGCCAGTAAGATTTTAATGCCAAATGCAATGATGTCGGGCAGCCAGCCTTTAATCGTATCCAACAAAACATTGGGCTTTAATTGTTCTAAATTTTCCTGTACTTCCTGCTGCAATGCTGCAAGAGATTCCTGCGGTGTTGCATCGGCAATCAAATAAAATATCATGTCAGATTCTCCTGTTTCACTTTCTTATCCTTTTTTATCACAACTCTTTTTGTGGTTTTCACATTTACAGGCGTGCAGGAAAAGACAGCCACACTGAGAGGGGCCACGGTAATTTCAATGGAATTCTCCCGCTCGTGCGCTTCCTTCTTTTTAGAAGTCTTTACTCTCTTATTCTGGCAGCCTTCTCCTCCAAACACCTTGTCACTGCTGTTAATCAGTTCTTTATATCTTCCCTCGAATGGGACACCCACCGAATACTTCTCATGGAGCAGCGTATCAAAGTTACAGACAAAGAGAATCGTTTCTCCCTTCTTTTTTGTCTTCCTTAAGAAAACTATGATGCTGTCTCCCGAGTTTGTACATTCCACCCATTCAAAGCCATCCGGATCGTAATCAAGTGCATATAAAGCCGGCTGGTTTAAATAGAGATGATTCAGGGCTTTTACATAATCTCTCATCTGGCTGTGTAACGTTTCGTCTAAAAGACCCCAGTCCAGGCTTCTGTTTTCATCCCATTCCCGGATCTGACCAAATTCCTGGCCCATAAACAAAAGCTTTTTCCCTGGATGGCCTGCCATAAATCCATAAGCCGCCCTTAGATTGGCCGCCTTCTTCTCCAGAGTATCACCAGGCATCTTTCCGATCATAGATCCCTTTAAATGAACTACTTCGTCATGAGAAAGAACCAGAATAAAATCTTCGCTGTAGGCATACACCAGACTAAAGGTCAAATCTCCATAATGGTGCTTCCTGAAATAAGGATCGCACTGCATATAGCCGATGAAATCATTCATCCAGCCCATATTCCACTTAAAATCAAATCCCAGTCCTTCCTCTTTCACATCACCGGTAACTCTGGGCCAGGCCGTGGATTCCTCTGCAATCAGGACTGCACCATCTTTACGATTCTTGAAAATGGAGTTTACGTGTTTTAAAAATTCCACCGCTTCCAGATTCTCATTTCCACCGTACAGATTGGGGATCCACTCTCCCGGATCCTTCCCGTAATCCAGATACAACATAGAGGCTACTGCATCCATACGTATCCCGTCTGCATGATATTTTTCCACCCAATACAAGGCATTGGCGATTAAAAAGTTGGTCACCTGGGGGCGTCCATAATTGTAAATCAGGGTTCCCCAGTGGGGATGTGCGCCCTGCTTTGGATCCTTATGCTCATAAACGCAGGTACCGTCAAAACAGGCAAGTCCAAAGCTGTCCCTTGGGAAATGAGCAGGAACCCAGTCCAGAATCACGCCAATTCCCTCCTGGTGCAAAAGTTCCACGAAATATTTAAAATCATCTGGCGTCCCAAAACGGCTGGTCGGCGCATAATAACCGGTCACCTGATACCCCCATGAAGCATCAAGGGGATGTTCCATAACGGGAAGCAGTTCTACATGAGTGTAGCCCATTTCTTTTACATATAAAACAAGCTTTTTTCCAATCTCCCGGTAATTAATAAATTCCGATCCGTTGACAGGCGCCCCGTTACTGTCATATTCTGCATCTTTGCGAATCCATGACCCCAGATGAACCTCATAGATGGAAAACGGCTCTCTGGTAAGTCCTTTCGAGGCTCTTTTTTTCAGCCACGCTTCATCATTCCAGGAATAGCTTTCCATGTCCCATATGACAGAAGCATTGTCCGGCCGCAGTTGGCAATATCCGGCATAAGGGTCACTTTTCAGCTGAATCGCTCCGTCCTTAGCCTTAATCTCATATTTATATATCATCCCCACATGTAAACCAGGAATAAATAATTCAAAAATTCCGGATTCACCAAGCTTTCGCATGAGATGCCGCCTGCCATCCCACAGGTTAAAATCACCCACTACACTGACTCTCATGGCACAGGGTGCCCAGACAGAAAAATAAACGCCTTTCGTGTCCTTCATGGTCATTGGGTGCGCTCCCATTTTATCGAAAATGCTGTAATGAATTCCGGAACTGAACTTTTTAATATCTGTTTCTGTATAGTACGGTTCAAAGCTGTAAGGATCAACCAATTCCTCCGTGGTATCATTATCGTATGTAACCTGATAGAGATACGAAATTTTCGTCTTCTCCGGCAAAAGCACCGCAAAAAATCCGGCATCATCTACCCGCTCCATGGGATAGAGCCTGCCATCCTTTATTCCTTTTACCGACACAACCGCCGCCGTAGGAATAAATGCCTGAATCAAAAGCCCTGCCCCTGTTACATGGGGTCCCAATAACCGGTGGGGATCTGGCGCTTCCGAATATACGATTTCCTCAATACCGGCCCAATCCATTAACTCATATAAAGTTTTATCCATATCTGGCTCCTCCCGCTTCTTTGATTCTGTACCGTAATTTTATCAAAGCAGAAAGTATTTTTCAATAGATTCCGGCGGCTTTCCCTCACTTTATTCTGGCGTAAGCAAGCATTAAATCCACCATTCTTCCATAGCTTTTCACTCCGTCTGACTGGCTGTTCATTTTTAAATATGTATTGTTCATCTGGTTGGCAACCTCTGCCGTCTTTCCCTCATAGCGTCCCCAGAATTCATTATTATCTCTTAGATCCTCCCAAGCTCTCTGGTCGAGAAGTCGGCAGATCTCCCTGTAAGAGGTTACATCTGTTTTAGACAGCGCATTGGTCGCGTAGACCCAGCCGGTTAGATATCCACTGTAGCGAAAGGCTTCATTATCCGAACCAATGCAGGCCAGATATCCGATAAAATTCGCCTCATCTTCTCTCATAAATCCTCTTAAATGAGACAACTCGTGACAAACCGTATGGGGAATATTATAATCAGGCATGGAACGGTTATAAGTTGCTTCAATGGTAAATGGTGAGTACTGTCCGCAAAGCTGCTGAACAGAAAAAAACTGAGACAGCATAAGCGGCTTGGGCTGCGGATAGTATCCGGATAAGTCCGAATAGGTCTCTCCCAGCTTCCGCATCGCTTTCACACTCTCTATTTTCACAAGATCCATATCCACTCGTTCGGTAATTCCTTCCTCACACAGCCCGTTGACAGCCGCTGTCAGATGAAGGCAAAGATTCTTCAGTTCTTCTTCTGAGGATTTTTTCACTTCCAGTCCCGATGTCTTTGAAAACGGAGTTCTGTAATAATTAATCCCGCAGTGAAAGGTGAAGAGGAAAAATAGACACGCAACCACAAACAGTGTCCGGATCAGGAGGCGCCTTCCTTCTTTTATATGCCGGATTCCATATACAAGGCAATACAGGATTATGGCATAAGAAAGCAGCTCAACGACTGCAAAGGGAAATAACCCTGAAAATCTCCCGATGCTCCCGACCAGCATCGGATAGATCAGTTTCGCATACCGGTCACCAATTCCAGGTACCGTCCTGGCTAAGATCTGAAATGTAAACGACAATATAAGTAAGACTGCAGAACTGATAATCCATTTTTTATCTGTGCTTTTCCCTCTTTTTTCCATATCCAGTGTCCCCCAGATGTGAGTGTTTTATGGAGTAAATTTTATCACAGGTTTATGGACATTCCATGAATGATTGTGAATATTTTCTTACCATTTTGTGAAACCCCTTGCACAATTTTCCAAACTCATTTAAACTTTAATTCAGAACTATGAAGAAAGCAAAGAAGAGAATCCATATGAAAAGAGACGAAAACATGCCACAGGAACCATTTAACTGGAAGGAAGAGATTATCAGCTGGATAAAAATCATTATTACAGCTGCCGTTATTGCATTTCTGCTGAACAATTTTATTATTGCAAACAGCAGAGTTCCCAGCGGTTCCATGGAAAAGACCATCATGACCGGCGACCGGGTTATCGGCTCCAGACTTTCCTATTACTTTGAAGAGCCGGAACGCGGCGACATTGTGATCTTCCATTTTCCTGACGATCCCACCGGGAAGACTTACTATGTAAAGCGCGTCATCGGATTACCGGGCGATATCGTTGATATCAGAGACGGTAAGGTTTATATTAATAATTCCGATACCCCTCTTGATGAACCATATCTGCCGGAATCCATGGAACCGGAACCGGAGGCCCGCTATGAGGTGCCTGACGATTCATACTTTATGATGGGCGACAACCGGAATTATTCGGCTGATGCCAGAAGGTGGAAGAATAAGTTTGTGAAAAAGAATAAGATTATCGCCAAAGTCTTGTTCCGTTATTTCCCATCAATCAAACAGCTTCAATAAAAAGCGGGTGGAAGGAATCCAGGGATTATTTCCTGTTTTCCTTCCGCCCGTTTTCTTATTCCATGTATCCTCCCTTCATGGGGGATACTGCGTGCTGGGAAAAGATTTTCAAAACACCTGACTTCATTCTGCTCTCTCTTGGCTTCCAGACTTTTCTCCGCTCTTCTAAAATCAGGTCCACTTCCTCTGCACTCATTGGTTTCCCTTTTATTCCCGTGATCCGAAGACTTCTGCCCGGTATATCAATCTCGATCAGATCATCCTCTTCAATTAAAGCAATTGGTCCTCCCTGTGCCGCCTCTGGTGAAATATGTCCGATTGCAGGCCCCTTCGTGGCGCCGGAGAACCTTCCGTCTGTCAGAAGCGCAATGGATTTTGATAAAATGGGATCGGAAGAAATGGCTTCGGTGGTATAAAACATCTCAGGCATTCCGCTCCCCTTTGGACCTTCATAACGGATTATCACTGCCTGTCCGGGTTTGATCTTTCCCTGGAGAACTGCGTCCAT
>JAQSYE010000140.1 GCA_029256305.1 Lacrimispora sp.
AACGTACCATATCAAAATCATGAATGGTCATGTCAAGGAACATACCACCGGATACAGCAGCATATTCTGCGCTGGGTGGCTCAGGATCTCTGGAAGTCACCTTGATGATATGGGGATCGCCAATTTTTCCTGCTGCAACTGCATTTCTAACTGCTTCAAAGTTATGGTCAAAGCGGCGGTTGAAGCCTACCTGATATTTTACCTTGCTGTCCTTTAATGCATCAATCACATCTTTGATTTTCTCTACGTCATGATCAATTGGCTTCTCGCAGAATACATGCTTGCCAGCCTTGATTGCCTCTACAGAGATAGGAGAATGAGTGTTTGTGGAAGAACAGATTAAAACTGCATCGATCTCTGGATCTGCCAGGATCTCTTTGTAATCCTTGGTTGTATTGGTAACGCCCATGCTCTTTGCCCAGTTTGCTGTTTCCTCGTTCATAAATGGGTCAGCGATTGTCTTAATTGTTGCATTCTTAACAATATTGCAGATGCTTGCAGTATGAACCTTTCCGATTCTGCCTGCTCCTATAATTCCTACGGTTACCATAATATTCTTCTCCTTTTATCCTTTAAATTAAAGACCTGTTTTTTCAGCAATAAATTTTCTTGCGCAGATTGCATATTCTAACGGATTGGCCTTAGCCGGATCCTGTTCTGCTTCCACTACCATGTAACCCTCATAAGCTGCATCTTCCAGCACCTTGAAGATTGGCTCGAAATCTACACAACCATCGCCTGGAATGGTGAATGCGCCAGCGCGAACGCCTGCTAAGAAGCTCATCTTCTCATCTCTCACCTTTTTTACTACTTCCGGACGGATATCTTTTAAATGAACATGTTTGATACGTTTGATGTGCTTTGTTACCATCTCAACCGGATTCTCTCCGCAGTATGCAAAGTGTCCGCTGTCAAAAAGCAGGCTTACGTATTCCGGATCGGTATGTTCCATCATGCGGTCTGTCTCTGCTGCAGACTGAACTACGGTTCCCATATGATGGTGGAATGTTAATGCTACTCCGTATTTTTCTTTGGACAGCTTGCCAAGGCGGTTTAAGCCTGTGCACAGAAGATCCCATTCTCTGTCATCCATCTCATGCTTTCCTTCGAAAACCGGCTGGTCCTGAATTCCCTGTGTGCTGTAGCTCTGCTCGGAAACACCCACTACCTTAGCGCCCATGGCAGCTAAGAAAGCTACGTGCTTTTCAAAATCCACCTCAGTCTCTTCGTAAGGCTTACTGATTAAAAATGTAGAAAACCATGCGTTGCAGATCTCCACGCCTCTTAATTCCAGAGCCTTCTTTAAAACCTCCGGATCTTTAGGGTATTTATTACCCACTTCAGAACCGGTAAACCCTGCAAGTGCCATCTCGCTGACGCACTGCTCGAAGGTGTTCTCCTTACCTAAATCCGGAAGATCATCGTTTGTCCATGCTATTGGCGCAATTCCTAATTTAACTTTCTCCTTGTTTAACATTTTTGCTTCCCTTCCCTGTATTATTATATTTTTATACCGCTGGTTTCGCGGCGATTAACCCCTATGTTATTTAAAACTCGGCATCATGCAGCCACACGTATCTTTCATCTTCGTTGCGGTCAGTCTGATTCCATGGATTGCCCTCCAGATGGCGGATCATCCAACAGGTATACATCTGGTATCCCGGTGCAACTGCCTGGGGGTGAAGCTCCCCTCCCGGAATTGCGGAAAAGCTTCCGTCAGTACTTTTATATACCTGGTCTCCTACAAAGCTTGCACCAAATCCTTCCGGATGGTCAAAGAGGAAATAGTAGGTTTCCGGCTGGGGGTGTCTGTGAGGAAGATAACCAGACCAGTTTCCCCTGTCATTTAAAACCTCTCCCAGAACCATATTGGAGTAAGGAGCGATCTCAATGTCAAATATCGTATTCACCTGTCGTTTTGCCACATTGCCGAACTTGCCCACAGAAGAATATTTCCATGGTGCATCTTCGGGCTGATACAGCTTCGCTTCAAATGTTCTTTTATTTTCTGCTGACTGGACTAAAATTTCTGAATCCTCTTTTGCTTCCACGGAAATTTCTGTTCCTGCACAGCCATGCAGACACCAGGGGCCTTCCGTAAATACATCAATTCTTGAGGCTTCCTGTACCACACTGCCCCCGTGGTATACAATTCTTCCTTTTAAAAGAAGTACTGCGGTTTCCTCTTCCTCTTTTAAAAAGGTTCTTGTTTCTCCTGCCTTCATGCGGTAAACACGAATGTCCATGTTCATATCCTTATACTCATTGGTATAAGTTGTTAAGATCTTTTCTCCGGACTCATCAAATTCCGGATATCCGAATACCTGACTCATAATTTCTTCCTTTCCGGTCATGTCCGGCCGATTAATACTTTCTTGCTGCGTTTCTGCCTTCCATAACTCTTCCAAACGCTTCGTTCACGCTGGTTTTTTCAGACGTATCAGCAAGTCCCACATTCCACCATGATTCATATCCGTCAGACATGGTCTTTGGAATTACCTTTAAGTCAAACAGACAGGCTCTTTCCTGGCTCTTGGCATCATTTAGTGCATCTTCAAGCTCTGCAATGGTACGGCAGGTATAGGTCTTTAACCCATAGCCCTCTCCGACTTTCGCATAATCAACAGGAATCAAATCACCGGTTGGCTTCTTGCCGTCTGTATAACGGTACTCCGTTGCAAGACTTCCGATTCCATGGTTCATCTCCAGGTTATTAATACAGCCAAAGCCGCAGTTATCAAAGATCAGGATATTGACTTTCTGTCTTTCCTGCATAATGGTCATGATCTCACTGTGAAGCATCTGAAAACTGGAGTCACCGACCACACAGTAAACCTCATGTTCCGGCTCTGCAAATTTAACGCCCAGAGTTGCTGCCACTTCATATCCCATACAGGAATATCCGTACTCAGCGTGGTACCCGCCCCGTTTGTCGGTGGTCCACATACGCTGCATACAGCTTGGAAGGGAACCTCCTGCCGTAATGATTGTTGCATCTTCATCAATCACTCTTCTGATTGCTGCAAGTGCGGCAGTCTGAGTGATCTTTCCATTGGTCAGGCGGACAAATTCCGGAATCGTTCTGGGATCTCTTGCTTTGATAATGGGTTCGAAATCATCTCCTGTATACTCAATGCTGCCCAGGCGTACCATCTCTTCAGCCCACTTCTTTTTCGCATCCGTGATCTCATTCCGGTACTGGGACACATACTGTTTTTCTCTCAGCTTTTCTGTCAGTGCCTCAACGGTTACTTTTGCATCTCCCACTGCCATGGATGCATCCATCTTATAGGCATGGAATCTGCTGTTATTAATGGTGACAAATTTCACATTTTCTCTTTTAAAGAGCCATTTGGA
The DNA here is from genome assembly GCA_029256305.1 of Lacrimispora sp. Lineage (GTDB taxonomy): Bacteria > Bacillota > Clostridia > Lachnospirales > Lachnospiraceae > Lacrimispora. The sequence continues at coordinate 3,358 of JAQSYE010000140.1, forward strand.
GCTGGTCGTGAAATCGCTTAATCTGGTTCCAATGGCGATTACCACATCTGCATCCTTTGCAATGACATTGGAGGCATACGTACCGGTCACTCCGATTCCACCAAGACAGTAGGGATGGCTTGATTTGCAGGCACTCTTTCCTGCCTGACTCTCCCCAAACGGGATTTTAAATTCTTCACAGAATTTCTCTACGGTTTCACCTGCATCCGAGTAGCGTACTCCTCCGCCCACAATTACAAAGGGGTTCTTAGCCGCTGCAATGATGTCTGCAATCTCTTCCAGCTCTTCTTCTACTGCCACCGGCCTTGTAATCTTATGAACCCGTTTCTTAAAGAAATACTCGGGATAATCAAAGGATTCTCCCTCTACATCCTGACAGAGGGAAATGCAGCAGGCACCCGTTTCTGCCGGATCAGTGAGCACGCGCATGGCGTTAATTAAGGCGCTCATAATCATCTCAGGTCTTGTAATTCTGTCCCAGTACTTGCATACCGGTTTAAAGGCATCGTTGGTAGTCGTTGCAAGGCTGTTGCTCTGCTCTAACTGCTGAAGCACCGGATCAGGCTGTCTGGATGCGAAGGTGTCCGCCGGAAATACCAGCAGCGGAATGTTATTGACCGTTGCAGTGGCACAGGCTGTCACCATATTGGCAGCGCCAGGTCCTACTGAGGAAGCACAGGGAATAATTCTTCTGCGCTGATTCTGCTTCGCAAATGCAATGGCTGTATGGCACATCCCCTGTTCGTTTCTTCCCTGAAAAACCCGAAGCTGTCCGGGATCTGTATCCAGAGCTTCTCCCAGACCGACTGCGATACCATGACCGAAGATTGTAAAAAAACCTTCAACAAACTTTATTTCTGTTCCATCCACTGAAACATACTGGTTATCCAGGAACTTTACAAGTGCCTGTGCTGTTGTCATCCTTATTGTTTTTGACATGTTCCGCTCTCCTTTATATTTTTATACACGGGCGATCATCTCACCGAATTTTTCCTTTTCCTCTTTTATAAATGCGTGCACTTCCTCTGGTGTTGGCAGAGAATCCGAGCAGTTATTGCTCTTTACCATCATGGACGCTTCTGCAGAACCAAATTCCAGGCAGTCAATAATATCCCAACCCTGATACAAACCGTATAAGAAACCGGATCCATATCCATCTCCGCCGCCAAAGCCCTTTCTTGCTTCTACCGGGAATGGTTTGATGGAAAACGACTGGCCGTCGTGGGTATACGCAGTAGAACCCTTCATGCCATGCTTGATCACTACGATTCTTGCTTGATATCCCTGCCACAAAGCTGCACTTTCTTCATCTGTCATGCCAGGTTTAATCAGCCTCTCTGTGAGATCAAATTCTTCTCTTGATCCCATGATAATATCGGCTTCTTTTGCGACGGTTGAATAATATACTGAGATCTCATCTGCATTCTTCCAGTTGTACGCCCTGTAATCAATGTCAAAAATGATTCTGACATCGTTTCTCTTAGCCAGCATCACAGCCTTAAGAGCTGCTTCTCTTGACGGACTCTGTGCAAGCGCCGTACCTGAAATCAAAATAGCCTTCGCCTTTTTAATATACTCTTCGTCTATATCTTCCACATCCAGCTGTAAATCAGCAATGCAGTTGCGATACATTAAAATGCTGCTTTCACTGGAAGAAAGCATCTCTGTAAAGGTAAGTCCCAGCTTTTCTCCATTTTTGCATCTTGTAATGTGAGTGGTATCGATTCCCTGTTCGTTAAAATAATCCACTACAAATTCACCGAACTGGTCATCGGATACTTTCCCAATAAATCCCGCTTTCATACCATGTCTTGTCACGCCTACAGCAATGTTGGCAGGAGAACCGCCCACAAATTTTTCAAACATGTGAACCTTCTTTAACGGCTTAAACTCTTCCTTCACCTGCTCATTGTAAGCAGGATTAAAGTCAATTGCCACTCTGCCAAGAAGTATTAAATCAAGCTCTCTGGCTTCGTTAAATTTTACATATCCCATTGTTACACCTCTCCTATCTGTTGCGTGCTTTTTCGCCCATCTCATGTGCCTATATTATACCACGCACGCAGTCTGCGTGCAAGTGATTTCGCTTTGATAATAAAAAAAATCAGGATCTGTTTTTTATCATGAACAGATCCCTGATTCCATTGTAATTTTAAATATTATATTTCGTTTTAATAATGATATCCGTGTAAAAAAATTCCGGTTCCTTACTGCTCCCAGCCTGCATGATATCTGCAAGAATGAACAGTACACGATATCCTTGTGTATAACCGTTCTGATCAATCAGAAAATCCGCAATCCCTTCTTCCAGAGCATTCCTATTTCCTGTGGTTAAATCATAAATAATTATATGCGGCTTTTTCTCTAACTTCAGCTCTTCAAAAGCCTTTTTTACGCCCCCCTGGCCTCCCGAGAATATCACCGCTCCCTGCAGATCCGGGTAAGCAGTCAGAGTGTTGACCAGGATTTTTTCCACCTCTTCTTTTTCATCAAAGCTGCTTTGCACTCCTACAAGCTCAAGCTCCGGAAACGTCCTCTTTATCTCATCTACAAAACCGTCCACACGCATGCTGTTGACACTATTTCCAAAATATCCTGTAATGGCAAGAATCTTTCCCTGCCCGCCAGTAAGCATTCCCATAAGCCCTGCTGCCGTGCGTCCGCTTCGTTTGTTGTCCTGACCTACGAAACAGCTTCGTTTCGTCCCTACAATGTCCGTATTAAAGGTAACTACAGAGATGCCCTGCTCAATGAGGAAATTGATTTTATCCCTGATTTTATCGCACTCCACAGGCATGATCGCAATGCCCGATACCTTGCTTTTTTCCAGCCTTTCAATGGCTGCAAGCTGTTCTTCCTCACTTACAGTAACACACTCTTCCATTACAAAGGCAATGCCTCTTTTTTTCAATTCTTTTTGTGCATCTTCTAACCCTTTTCTGATGGGAATCATAAACGACGATTTAGCCAGCTGGGTTACAATGCCGATTTTAACCAATTCCTTTTTCACTACCTTTTTTTCTTTCTTCGCCACATAACCGATTTCCTCTACAATCTGAAAGATCCGTTCTTCCACTTCCTTGTCAATCCGCCCTCGTTTATTTAAAGCGCGGTCAACGGTACCTCTGGACACACCTGCTCGTTCCGCTATTTCCCGAATCGTTCCCGCCATCTGTTCTCTCCTTTAAGCAATTCACTTCACCAATCATATCACACATAAAAATAGCACGCAAGTATATGCGTGCTATTTTTTCAATAAAAACAACTATTAAATTGTTCCATCCCAGGTATTAACTGTTGTTGATTCGCCTGTTTCTTCGTCAAACCATCTTGTGGTAACAACTTTGTTCTCTGTATAGAATCTGAAACCATCTTTGCCTAAGCAGTGAAGATCTCCGATAAATGACAGCTTATTGCCGTTGAATGGGAACATACCAACCGGAACCGGAATTCCTACATTGATACCGATCATACCGCCGTCTGTATGTCTTGCAAATTCTCTTGCATAGCGGCCGTTCTGGGTGAAGATAACGGAACCATTAGCATATGGATTGGCATTCATTACTGCAAGTCCTTCTTCGAAGTTCTTTACTCTCTTAATGCACAGTACCGGTCCAAAGATCTCTCTTTCGCCTACGCTCATTTCAGGAGTTACATGGTCAAGAATCGTTGGCCCTAAGTAGAATCCGTTTTCAAAACCTTTTACTACTACATCGCGACCGTCCAGTACCAGTTTGGCACCCTCTGTAATTCCTGTCTCGATCCATTTTACAACGGAATCTTTGTGTGCCTGATTGATAACGGGTCCAAGGTTTGTGGTCTTGTCATAAGCAGGTCCTACTTTTAATTTCTTAGCCTGAGCTACGATTTCTGCTACAAGTGCATCAGCGATTTCTTCCTGAACAACGACTACCGGAAGAGCCATACATCTTTCACCAGCGCAGCCAAAGGTGGAGTTGATAATACCTGCTGCCACACGTTTAACTGGAGCATCTTTTAAAACAAGAGCGTGGTTCTTCGCTTCGCAAAGAGCCTGAACTCTCTTGCCTGTCGCTGCAGCCGTGGAATAAATATGCTTTCCAACAGAGGTGGAACCTACAAAGGTAATGCCCTTAACATCTTCGTGTGTAAGAAGAATCTCTGCTTCATTTCTGGAGCAGGTAACGATATTAATAACGCCGTCCGGAAGTCCTGCTTCTTTGTATAGCTCAGCGATACGCATGCTGGACTGAGGAGTAAAGGACGCTGCTTTTAATACAATGGTATTTCCGCAAGCGATACATAAGGGAGTCATCCAACCCATCGGTATCATGGCAGGGAAGTTAAATGGTACGATTCCTGCAAATACACCCAAAGGCATACGATACAGTACGGTATCAAATCCGGTGGAAGCGTCCATTAAGCTTTCTCCCATCATCATGGAAGGAGCGCTAATGGCCTGCTCAGTTCCTTCCTTTGCTTTCAGTACATCACCCTGAGCTTCTTCCCAGTTTTTACCATTCTCTTTTGCTACCAGCATGGTCAGCTCATCCATATGCTCGATCAGTAAATCTCTCAGCTTATAGAGGATCTGAACTCTTTTAACAACTGGGGTAGCTGACCAGGATGGAAACGCTGCTTTTGCTGCTGCTACAGCCTCTTCTACTTCATTCGGAGTACAGCATGGTACTTTGGCAATGATTTCACCGGTACTTGGATCGAATGCATCTGTATACTTCGTTGTTTTGGATTCCTTCCACTGACCGTTTACAAAATACTTTAATGTTTTAACTTCTCCCATCTTTCTATCCATTCCTTTCTCTGCGGTTTAATTTATTTGATTGTTACTATAATTATTGTGTTTTAATTTAAGAAACGGGAAGCGGCTCTGCACAGTTAAAAATCTTTATATGCTGCTTCACATTCTCATATACACCCTGAACCATCGCTTCATTCAGTCCAAAGTAATCATGTTTGCCTTCTGTTTTCAAATACTTTTCTGCTTCCCTTGTAAGGCTGTCAAAGCTGGCGGTTGCAATGTTAATCTTACGTATTCCAAGACCAACCGCTTTTCTAAAGTCCTCCGGAGTAATTCCGGTTCCGCCGTGAAGTACCAGAGGTACATCTGTCTTTTCATCTATTGCCTTTAAAACATCAAAGGCCAGTCTCGGTGCTACTGGGTAGTTGCCGTGAGCATTACCGATGGCTACTGCCAGTGCGTCCACACCTGTCTTTTCACAAAATAGTTTGGCGTCTTCCGGATTGGTGCAACGGATTCCTTCATCTGTGCTCCCATCCTCACTGCCGCCAACGAGACCAAGTTCTGCTTCTACAGTGGCTCCATATACGTTTGCAAGCTGAGCCGCTTCTAAAGTCTTTTTTATATTCTCTTCAAAGGGAAGCGTGGAGCCGTCCATCATGACTGAGGTGAATCCATAATCCAGGGCCTGTTTTAACACGCTGATGGTCTTGCCGTGATCTAAATGAACCGCAATCTCTACCTTTGCATTCCTGGCAGCTTCCACCATCATAGGGCCCATTAACGTCAGCGGGGAATGAGGCAGGCGTACTTCTGCAATCTGCAAAATGATGGGGGTGTTCATTTCCTCAGCTGCCTTCACAGCGCCCTTTATCATCTCAAGATTACCTACGCTGAATGCTCCCACCGCCCGGTTTTGCTCTGATGCCTGATTCAGCAAATCTTTCATTTTTACTAATCCCATGTCCTGTTTCCTCTCTCTTCCTTCCTTTATGAGTATGTTTTGATTTTGTTTTTGTAATGTGTTGGTTATATTCTAACACCATACTGGAGAATGGTCAAGATGAACTTTGAAGTTTTTTTCTTGATCTGGTTATCTATTGGTGATTTCTTGATATTTTTGTTTGTGTCTGTTATAATATAGATATAACTACAGAAAAATGGAACCGCCATATAAGGAGTACATCTATGAGAATTTCCCGAATTGAACAATTGGAACAATATATACTCGAACACAAATCCGCATCCATTGATACTTTATGTGAACTATTCCAGATATCCAAGAATACACTTCGCCGGGATCTGGAAGTACTTGTTGCAAGGGGAAATGTAGAAAAGGTGTATGGAGGAGTCATTGCATCTGAGAACATTTCACCCATACCGGACCTTGTCTCTTTTCAGGACAGGGCAAGCCGCAATTTTTTAAGCAAGCAGCGAATTGCTTCTCTTGCCGCCTCATTCGTACGGGACAAAGATATTATATTTATTGACAGCGGGACAACTACCATGAATATTGTGGACTTTCTCACCCATATAAATACAGTCACGGTCATAACAAACAGCATTCAGGTCATTAACAAATCCATGAATTATCCTAATATTGACTTAATCGTGCTCCCAGGCACTTTAAAAAGGGATACGGCATCACTGACTGGCAGCTCCTGCGTGGAGTATTTAGAAGATTACAACATCGTACGCGCATTCATGGCATGTACCGGTATTTCAGTGGAATCCGGAATTTGCAACGCGTCAACGGATGAATACAATATTAAAAAAGCGGCATTAAAAAAAAGCCAGAAGCATTATCTTCTGGCAGATTCTTCAAAGTTTGGACGGGCATCTCTTATGACCTATGGAGATATGAATCAGTTCGATTATATTATAACCGAGAAGATGCCGGATGACGCGTTCTGCTCCTATTGCAAAGATCAAAACTGCGCCATTTCCATTGCTTCCTACGAGAATTAGATGGTGATTTCATCCGCGTGGCTTAAGGTGACATCCTGTTTATAGAACGGTCTCATGCTTTCCGCCACCTGGATCTTCACATGCTCAAACCGGATATCCTTGGCATACTCTGCATATATTCCGGATATCTTAGTACGAATTAGTCCATCTCCCTGGCAGGGGCGGATATCATATCCCTCAATCTCCCAGCGGGAATTTTTCTCCAGAGTGAGGTGGATGTTT
>JAQSYE010000141.1 GCA_029256305.1 Lacrimispora sp.
ACATCATTTTCATTCGCCCACTTTTTCATGGTCTCAAACGCATGATGTTCTGGATCTTTTCCATAATAGGTAAAGCATGCAACTTTCATATCTTCCAGTTCTTTGATTACTTTAATATCCGGATATTTTTCTTCTAACTCTTTATTCCCTGTTTCAAAATATTTCTCCATAATATCTAACCTCACAAATTTATTGATGCCATGTTGTGAAGAAACAGATTTTACCTTGGAAGGCAGTACTCCAAATTGTTTTTTAAATGCTCTGGTAAAGCTGTCAGCAGAATTGTATTCATACTTAATGGCCAAGGAAATAACCCTTTCGTCAGTCTGCAATAAGTCATAATACGCGGCTGTCAGTCTGCGCATACGAATATATTCTTTGGCATTATACCCCACCACTGACAGGAACATGCGGTAAAATCCTGAGATACTCATGCATGCTTCCTTCGCACATAGTTCTATGGTAATTGCCTGATCTAAATGATCTTCTATGAAATCAATTGCCTTTTGGATCCTCTGGTAATAATTCATCTCTGTTTACTCCTGTTTCTGTAACTTGCAAGTTATAGTTGTATTATATCTTTTTCCTAAAAACATTACCCGACTTTTTTTCTAAATATTGCTTTCCAATAAAATATCCCATAGAATAACCCTAACATTACGGAAAACAAAAATGTAGCGAAACACGAAAAAGCTTATTGTTGCAATAAGGTTTTAGTCATATAATTGGTTTATGGAGAGGAGGTAAATCATGCGGCTTACAATCGGACAGATGGCAAAACTAAACAATGTTACAGAACAGACACTTCGGCTATATGATAAAATGGGGCTTTTGGTTCCCGTCAGCCGGGATGATGAAAACGGTTATCGATTTTATGATATTAAGCAAAGTGCACAGCTTGATATGATTCAGTATATGAAATCTCTGGGGATGCAGCTTAAGGATATTAAGGAACAGTTTGACAACCTGTACATTCCAAACATTAAAAGTATTTTAAGACAAAAACAGCGCCGGATTGAGGAAGAAACTGAAAAACTGAAATATCAGAAAAGAGCGGTGGAACGTACCATCGAGGGCCTGGAGCGATACGAAAGCGCTCCTAAGGATGGAACCATTCTGCTGGAGTATATCGGAAGCAGAACCATGTATTATATCGATTCCAAAGTAAATATTTACGACTATGATATTGATACCTACGAGAAGATATTGCGGGAATTTAAAGAAAGTCTGATCGCGGTGCATTTACCTCAAATCTATTTCTGTAATGCGGGTACCATATTGCGGCAGGAAAATCTGATGCAGCGCCAGTTTGTCTCCACAGAGGTATTTGTCTTTGTGGATCATGATTTTGTGGCAGATGAACTTATTACAAAAATACCGGCAAATAATTACCTGTGTATTTACTGCGATTCCTTTCAAAAAGAAAAAGAGTACGCGAAGCGGCTCTTAGAGCAAATTGAAACGAAAGGATACCAGATAAATGGTGATTATTTATGCGAAGTGATTACGGAACTTCCCATTTTAAGCCATAATGAAAGAGGGATGTATTTGCGGCTGCAAGTCCCCATAAAATTTTGTTAATAAAGTGTCAATTTAAGATTGACATTATAGTAATTATAACCTCTATACTTTCTATAAGGGATTTATAAATGATCCTTCAAAAATAAATCATAGGAAAGAGGTTATCATTATGTATCATGAAAAAGTTCGTGTTGTTCAGTATGGTTGTGGAAAAATGTCTAAGTTCATCCTGCGGTATCTGTATGAAAAAGGTGCGGAAATCGTTGGTGCCATTGATGTAAATCCAGATGTTGTTGGCATGGATGTAGGTGATTGGGCGGGACTTGGTGTTAAGCTTGGTGTTCCCATTCGCAGCGATGCAGATGCAGTTCTCAATGAATGCGATGCTGATATTGCAGTCGTTACATTATTCAGCTTCATGAAAGATGTATATCCATATTTCGAGAAGTGTGTAAAACGTGGCATCAATGTAATCACTACCTGTGAAGAAGCGATTTATCCATGGACTACGTCTGCAGCCCTTACTAACAAATTAGACAAACTCGCCAAAGAACACAACTGTACCGTTGTCGGTGCTGGTATGCAGGATATTTACTGGATTAATATGATTGGCTGCGTGGCAGGCGGCGTACATAATATCGATCGGATTGAAGGAGCAGTAAGCTATAATGTAGAGGATTATGGTCTTGCTCTCGCGAAAGCTCATGGAGCAGGACTTACACCGGAAGAATTTGAAGCGCAGATTGCCCATCCGGAAACTTTGGAACCAAGCTACGTATGGAATTCCAATGAAGCCCTCTGTTCAAAGATGGGATGGACCATTAAGTCCCAGTCACAGAAATGTGTGCCTTACTTTTATGACACCGACTTATATTCCGATACATTAGGAAAAACCATTCCTAAGGGAAATTGTATTGGTATGAGTGCCGTAGTTACAACAGAAACATTCCAGGGTCCAGTGATTGAAACACAATGTATCGGAAAAGTATACGGACCAGAAGATGGTGATATGTGTGATTGGAAGATAAAAGGGGAACCGGATACCACATTTTATGTGACAAAACCGGCCACTGTAGAGCATACCTGTGCCACAATTGTAAATCGTATCCCTAGCGTTTTAAACGCTCTATCAGGGTATGTTACCGTTGAAAAATTAGATGAGTTGGAATATCTTTCTTATCCGATGCAGCTTTATGTGAAATAGGGTTCTAAGTAAATAGAATATTTTGAAAATAAAAGGTGGGTTCTTCTGAATCTGCCTTTTATTTTTCTGCCCATTGATGATACAATTATAAAAGAAGATGATAGTGAAAAAGAATAATTTAATATGAAGGTAGAATTCATGGGGTATAAAAGAGCGTTAAAAACGGTTAAAAGCAAATTTCAAAAAGAACTGGAGAGGATGGTATCCACAAGGATTGTTATTACGATTCTTATTGGTTGTTTGTTTTTTTCAGTTGCCATTATCGTCATTAATTCTGTAAGTCAGGAGATGAATAGTAAAAGGCATCTGGAGGAAATCAGCACAAATTTTTCCGACGTATATCAATCCACTGCGAATTTCTTAAAAGATCGTGACAATATGGAGAACTTCCTTTTGTGTATTCAGAATGATAAAACGCCAAGGGATCTTAATTATTTAGTAAGCAAATATAATGTTGAGGCGAAAGTAGATATTAATTTAATACTGATTAATCAGGAAGATCAGGTTGTGATGACAACCTTTTCTGCAGAAGATATAAATCTGCACAGGAAGGAGTTTAATCGGATTGCAGCAAAGAATGCCAGAGAAAATGGATTAAATATTTATACCACGGTTTACTTTTTCAAAGGTGATGCTTCTGAATATCTGATGATGCTGCCGCTATACGATCGCAAGACTTATTGCGGTACTGTGGCAGCATACTTAAAGAATACAGATTGGAATAATTGCCTGTCACAGGGGCAGTATGATACGATTATTACGAATGACAGGAATGATATTATCTATTGTTCCAACAATAGTCTGACCGAGAAAAATAGTGCAAATAAATACATGGAAAAGAACGGGGGCAAATACATAAGACTGAATGATAAGCGTTATTTCAGGAGAAGCAGAAGTCTGGAATCTGAAAACATTCGTATCGATTCTTTTATTTATTCCCCTGAAAATTCTGCGTATTTGATAATCGGTGTCATCACGATCATAAGCTTAGGTGCAGTCTGGACCGTTATGTTCTTAAATATGCTGGGTGTGATGTCAAAAAAGACCTCGGAATCGGTAGAACTTTTAGTAAAAGAAATCCGTATTATCCGTAAAAAAGATACCAGTCATGAGATTACACTGCGTACAGGCGATGAATTTGAAGAGATTGCAGAACAGATTAATAAGATGGTAAAGAGTATTAATGAATTGAATCATAAAAATATCGAATTAGTTCAAATGAATGGTCAAATGGAGATGCAGAATCTTCAGGAAAGAATGAATCCCCATTTTATATATAACACCCTGGATAATATTAAATATCTTATTGTGTCAGATCCGGTTAAGGCGGAGAACATGATTGAACGTTTTACACATATTCTGAGATATAGTATTAACAATACGAAAAAAAAGGTGTTTTTACAGGAGGACATGGTTTATATCGAAGATTATCTGTTCATACAAAAGATCCGTTTTGGAAACCGGTTTGGTTATACGATTGAGATCGTAGATGGGTGTGAACAGTTTTTCATCCCAAAACTTCTTTTACAGCCACTATTAGAAAATTCGATTAAATATGGTTTCAAAAAGAAAACTGATATTCATATTAAGATAAATGGTTCGATACATAAGGGATATTTGTATCTGGTGGTAGAAGATGATGGTGCGGGACAGCCAAAAGCGACTTTAGAAATGTTAAAAAGCATTTCAAACAGAGAGAAAATGGAGACAAAACATAGTGGCTTACAGACTATTAACCGGAGAATTTCACTGGAATATGGAGAAGAAAGCGGAATGATCATTGAGAGCCAGGAAAATGAATTTTTCCGGGTAGTATTAAAATTGTGGATGGGAGAAAATTGTGTATAGTGTACTGTTAGTGGAAGATGAGGACATCATCAGAAAAGGGATTCGAAGTTCCGTTCCATGGGAAAGCTGTGAAAGCTATGTGATAGGAGAAGCCTCCAATGGAATAGAGGGGAAAATGTTGATAGAAGAGTTAAAACCGGATATTGTGATCACCGATATTAATATGCCGGTTATGGATGGACTGCAGATGATTGCAAATACGAAGAACATATTTGATTACGTTGCAATTATTCTTACCGGGTATTCGGATTTCGAATATGCAATGGAAGCGATTCGCAATGGGGTGTCTACTTACGTACTGAAGCCGTTAAATATGGAGGAAATGAAGGAAGCCTTAGAACAGGCAGTTTTAGAATCGAAAAATATTCACTATTTACGGGAGCGCAATGAAAAAACAAAAGAATTGGAGAATATCTCTCTGATCGAAGAAAAGAAATGCATTGATCCGGTAGTGCAACAGATTTTACAATATATAGAAGAACATTATCAGGAAAAAATCGTGTTGTCTGACTTGGAAGAGGTACTGCATTACTCAGAACGATACATAAACTTAAAGTTCCGTAAAGTCCTGGGAACAACTGTAATCGAATATCTGAACCGTTTACGAATACAGAAGGCATTGGCGCTGTTAAAAGACAGGAATACAGTAATAGCTGATGTGGGTTTCCTCTGTGGAATTGGGGACTACAAATATTTCAATCACGTATTTAAAAAATATATCGGGTGCTCTGCCAGGGAGTATCAGAATCGAGTGTTATAAAATACCGGACATAAACTGTTCGGTATTTTTTCCATTTGTTCGGGATAAAGAGTGTTAATCGGGATGCAGATCCTATATGATAAAGTCAGTTAAAAAATTATATTTTAATGGGAGGAACAAAATGAAGAAAACAGGTATGGCATTACTTATGGGGGTCATTACGGCAGTTTCTCTAACCGGATGCGCAAGTAAGGCAACTGATTCAACAACTGCCGCGCAGACAGAAACGACAAAAGCAGTAGAAACAACAGCGGCAAAAGCAGCACAAGGTGGTGGAAATCTTGTGATTTATTCTCCGAACTCCGAGGGACTTATGAATGCCACCATTCCATTATTTGAAGAAAAATATGGAGTGAATGTGGAGGTGATCCAGGCTGGTACAGGTGAATTGGTAAAGAGAATTCAGTCCGAAAAGAACGATCCTTACGGCGATATTCTCTTTGGAGGGTCCTGGTCCCTGGCATATGACAATAAGAGTCTATGGGAGCCCTATGTATCTGCTAATAATGACAATGTGATTGATGCTTACAAAAACACCTGTGGTTTTATTACGGGTAATGTATTAGACGGCAGTGTATTAATTGTGAATACGGACCTGCTTGGTGATATTCAAATCAACGGTTATAAAGATCTGTTGAATCCGGAGTTAAAGGGTAAGATTGCTACCGCGGATCCGGCCAATTCTTCCTCCGCGTTTGCGCAGCTTACCAATATGCTGTTGGCAATGGGAGGCTATGAGGATGAGGCAGCATGGAAATACGTAGATGAGTTGTTTGGCAACATTGAAGGCAAAATCTGCGAAAGTTCCTCTGCTGTTTATAAGGGAGTGGCAGATGGTGAATATGTAGTCGGGCTTTCCTATGAAGATCCGTGTGCACAGCTTGTAAGGGATGGCGCGCCCGTTAAAATTGTATATCCACAAGAAGGAACGGTATATCTTCCGGCATCAGCAACCATTATTAAGGGTGCAAAAAACATGGACAATGCAAAATTATTTCTTGACTTTATTTTAAGTGATGAAGTTCAGAACATATGGGGAAGTACGTTAACAAACAGACCGGTTATAAAGAATGCCGAGACAAGCGATTTCATGAAACCGATCTCTGATATAAAAGTACTTGAAGAGGATATTCCGTATGTAAGCGGTAACAAACAGAAAATTGTTGACAGATACACAGAGATCTTCACTGATTTACAGAGTAAGTAAAGCAAAAAACAACATATGTTACGAACCCCGAAAGCATGGAACAAAAACCATGCTTTCGATATTAAAGGGACACGCTTACAGATTTTGGAAAGGGTATGGTTGGGTAAATGAGTAAAATTTCAATTCGAAATGCAGTAAAAAAATATGGAGAAAACACAGTCATTCCACAACTGAATGCTGAGATAAAAGATGGAGAATTGTTTACGCTCCTTGGTCCATCCGGGTGTGGAAAGACAACGTTACTCCGAATGATTGCAGGATTTAATTCCATTGAAGGCGGAGATATTCTGTTTAATAACACCCGTATTAATGATATGGATCCAAGTAAAAGAAATATTGGTATGGTCTTTCAAAATTATGCCATTTTCCCCAATCTGTCTGTGCGGGATAATGTAGCATTTGGATTGAAAAACCGAAAAGTTGGAAAAGAGGCATTAAAGGCAGAAACAGATAAGTATCTGAATCTGATGCAGATTATGCAATATGCAAACCGCATGCCAAATCAATTATCAGGTGGGCAGCAGCAGCGTATCGCCCTCGCCAGAGCACTTGTAATAATACCAGATGTATTACTGATGGATGAGCCTTTATCAAATCTGGACGCAAAGCTTCGTCTGGAGATGCGAAGTGTTATTCGTCATACACAGAAAGATGTTGGAATTACTACCGTTTATGTAACCCATGATCAGGAAGAGGCGATGGCGATCAGCGATACAATTGCTGTTATGAAAGATGGGGTAATTCAACACGTGGGTACTCCGAGAGAAATATATCAAAGACCAGAAAACGTATTTGTAGCGACCTTTATTGGTAGAACAAATATCATAGAGGCGAAGGTGGAAGCTGGTAAGATTGTATTTAAAGATGGTTATCAGGTAGAGGTGGATGCGTTAAGGAATACAGAAAAGCAGGAGGTTTTGTGTTCCATTCGTCCGGAAGAATTTGTTATCTGTAAAGATTCTGAGGCGGGAATTAGGGGAACTGTTAAGGAATTTACCTATTTAGGATTGAATACACATTATAGCATTGAACTGGAAGATGGGGATAATGTGGAGATCGTAGAAGAATCTTCCATACAGGAAGATCTGCAGCCAGGTCAGAAGGTGATGTTGCAGGTGAAGAAAGAGAAAATCAATGTATTCAATAAACAAGGTGATACAAATCTGGTAAGGAGCGGACTTTATGAAGAACAATAACAAATTCCGTTTGGATGTTTGGGGATTCATTACCCTTGCTGCAATTGCATTGTACCTGCTGTTTCTGATCTATCCTATGGCATATTTGATGAAACAGTCTGTTGTAGACAGCGAGACAGGGGCCATCACAATGGCTAATTTTGCAAAGTTCTTATCGAAGAGTTACTATTTTGATACCCTGTTTAACAGTTTCAAGGTGTCCATTGCAGCAACGTTATTGTCGTTAGCGATTGGAACACCGTTAGCATATCTGTTCTCTGTCTTTAAGATAAAAGGGAAATCCATTTTAAATATTCTGATCATTGTAGCATCTATGTCAGCACCATTTATAGGCGCGTATTCCTGGATCCTGTTACTGGGAAGAAGCGGGGTTGTTACGAAAATTTTAAAAAATATAGGAATTACCATTCCTCCTATTTATGGGTTTGCAGGAATTGTACTTGTTATGACATTACAGTTATTTCCGCTTGTTTTCTTATATGCAAAAGGTGCTCTGAAGAATATAGATAATTCTTTGATCGAAGCGTCAGAGAATTTAGGCTGCTCAGGCTTTCGCTGTTTTATGAGGGTTGTTGTGCCACTTATTATGCCTACGTTATTGGCAGCAGGACTTTTGGTATTCATGAGATCCTTCGCAGACTTTGGTACCCCCATGTTAATCGGAGAAGGCTATCGTACTTTCCCCGTAGTTCTTTATACGGAATTCATTAATGAGGTAAGTGGAAATGATGGTTTTGCCGCCGCCATTGCGGTCATTGCGATTGCAGTTACAACCGTAGTATTTCTGGCACAGAAGTATGTATCAAACAAGAAGTCATTTTCATTGAATGCGTTGCACCCGATGGAAGAAAAAAACCCACGTAAGGGGATTTCATGGATCGTGCATCTATTCTCCTACCTGATTGTGGGGGTCGCAGTTATTCCCCAATGTTATGTAATTTACACCTCCTTTAAAAAAACAGAGGGAAAAATATTTACGTCAGGATATTCTCTGGACAGCTATATAACGGCATTTGGTAAATTAGGTAAGAGTATTCAAAATACGATTATTATCCCTGTGCTTGCATTAATTGTAATTGTAATACTGGCAGTTGTGATTGCATATCTGGTGGTGCGCAGAAGAAATGCACTGACAAATGCAGTGGATATTCTATCAATGATTCCATACATAGTACCAGGCACTGTACTTGGTATCGCACTGCTAAACGGATTTAATAAAAAACCATTGTTAATCAGCGGGACCATGTTAATTATGGTAATTGCTTTGATTATTCGAAGACTTCCTTATACCATTCGTTCCTCCGTTGCAATTCTTCAACAGATACCAATGAGTATTGAAGAGGCGGCCATCTCACTAGGTGCTTCTAAGATGAAGGCATTTTTCCGCATCACAGTTCCAATGATGTCTGCAGGAATTCTGGCAGGGGCAATACTTAGCTGGGTAACAATGATTAGCGAATTGTCTACTGCAATTATTCTGTATACGGGGAAAACAAAGACATTGACCGTTGCAGTGTATACAGAAGTGGTCAGAGGCAATTATGGTACGGCAGCTGCATTGTCTACCATACTGACTTTCTTAACCGTTGTATCTTTGCTGGTATTTAATCGATTTAATAAAGGAAAGGATTTAAGTTTATAAATGACTGCCCCATTCAAATTGGAGAAATTTGGAGGGGGCAGTTTAAATTGGGTGTTTTTAAACTTGCATTTGATCATATTTTATTATATGTTATACAATAGTTTGATAAAAAATTAGATGCGGGTCTGAGATTATATGAATCTGCAGATATAAATATGGGGTTCTTTCAATGAATAAAGAATTAAGTTTAGCTCAATATCTGGTTGACAAGGGAATCAGTAGGGAACTGATTCGGACAATAGCACCGGTATTTACATGCAGATCGTATAAAAAGGGGCATAGCATATTGAATATGGGAGAAAATACGAAAGTAATCTGTTTAATTCTTCAAGGTATGGTAAGAGGAGTTTACATCGATGAAGAGGGAACGGAGATTACAAAATGCTTTTCAATGGAAGGAGACTGGTGCTGCGTTTATAATATGCTGAGCGACCGCCCTTCCGAGTATTGGATTGAGACTTTGGAAGATTGCCAAGTCGCAGAAATTAGAGTAGAGCAGCTACGAGATATAATATACAGATACCAGCAAATGCGGATTCTTTATGACGAAATATATAATAATGCCTTTATGCTAAGCGATGAAAAGGGGGTTTCCTTTCAGCGGATGCAGGCAAAAGACAGATATCTTCATTTTATTAAGAAATATCCTGAACTGGAAGAACGGGTTAAACAGGAATATATAGCCTCTTATATTGGAATTACTCCAAGTTCCTTAAGCAGAATAAAAAGAGAATTGTAGTTGTCATTTGGCAATTACAGCTTTCTTTTTTTTTGATATGATTTTAGATATGATTAAGAATAAATGAAAAATGGAGTAAATACTATGGAAAGTGAAATTATTTTAATAACAGGTTGTTCATCTGGTCTGGGCCGG
>JAQSYE010000142.1 GCA_029256305.1 Lacrimispora sp.
AGACTTAATTTTATTAAGTGGAAATTAATATGAGAGGATGGAAAATTTATGAGCGAAGTTGTGAATGTAGCCGAGCTGTTCGGTAAGAATGTATTTAACGAGACCGTTATGAGAGAGCGTCTGCCAAAAAGTGTTTTCAAGAAATTAAAGAAAACAATTGAAGACGGTGCAGAACTGGATCCTTCCATTGCAGATGTAGTAGCTCATGCAATGAAGGATTGGGCAATTGAGAGAGGCGCAACTCACTATACACACTGGTTCCAGCCGCTGACAGGCATTACAGCTGAGAAGCATGACTCCTTCATCTCCTCTCCGACATCAGATGGCAAGGTAATCATGGAGTTTTCCGGTAAAGAGTTGGTAAAAGGTGAGCCAGATGCATCTTCCTTCCCTTCAGGTGGTTTAAGAGCAACCTTTGAAGCCAGAGGATATACTGCATGGGATTGTACCTCTCCTGCTTTTTTAAGAGAAGATGCCATCGGAGTAACACTTTGCATCCCTACTGCCTTCTGCTCTTATACAGGAGAAGCGCTCGATAAAAAGACTCCTCTCTTAAGGTCAATGGAAGCGGTTGATGAGCAGGCTTTAAGAATCTTAAGACTGTTTGGCAACACCACTTCAAAACGAGTATCACCTTCCGTTGGACCGGAACAGGAATATTTCATTGTTGATCATGAGAAATATTTACAGAGAAAAGACTTAATTTACGCTGGAAGAACCTTATTCGGTGCAATGCCTCCAAAGGGACAGGAAATGGAAGACCATTACTTTGGTTCCATTCGTGAAAGAATTGCAGCGTACATGAAAGAAGTGAATGAAGAACTCTGGAAACTTGGCGTACCGGCAAAAACCCAGCATAATGAG
Organism: Lacrimispora sp.; assembly: GCA_029256305.1. Lineage (GTDB taxonomy): Bacteria > Bacillota > Clostridia > Lachnospirales > Lachnospiraceae > Lacrimispora. The sequence continues at coordinate 865 of JAQSYE010000142.1, forward strand.
GTTGCTCCGGCTCAGCATGAGCTGGCACCAATCTATGAGCAGGTCAACGTAGCAGTTGATCACAATCATCTTGTTATGGAAATCTTAAAGAAGGTTGCTGGCCGTCACGGATTAAACTGTCTGCTTCATGAGAAGCCATTTGCAGGCGTGAATGGTTCCGGTAAGCATAACAACTGGTCCTTAACCAGTGATGACGGTATTAACTTATTAAATCCGGGAGAGACACCACATGAGAATATTCAGTTCTTACTGGTATTATCCTGTATCTTAAAGGCAGTAGATAAGCATGCGGATCTCCTTCGTCAGTCTGCAGCAGATGTTGGAAACGATCACAGACTTGGTGCAAACGAGGCACCTCCTGCAATTATCTCCGTATTTATCGGCGAGCAGCTTGAGGATGTAGTAGATCAGCTTTGCAGTACCGGTGAGGCAACTCACTCCAAGGCAGGCGGTACATTGAAGACAGGCGTAAAGACATTGCCTGATTTATCCAAAGATGCAACCGATAGAAACAGAACTTCACCATTTGCATTTACAGGCAATAAGTTTGAATTCCGTATGGTTGGTTCTTCTGATTCCATTTCTTCACCGAATGTTGTATTAAACACCATCGCAGCAGAGGCATTTAAGGAAGCAGCAGATGTACTTGAGAAAGCAGAGGACTTTGATACGGCTGTACATGATATGATTAAAGAGCAGCTGGCAGCACATAGGAGAGTAATCTTTAATGGCAATGGTTATTCTGACACATGGGTAGAAGAAGCAGAGAGAAGAGGACTTCCAAACATCAAAGCAATGGTTGATGCAATCCCTGCACTTACTACAGAAGCTTCCATCAACATGTTTGAGTCATTTAAGGTATTTACAAAGGCTGAGTTAGAGTCCCGCGTTGAGATCGAATATGAGACCTACTCAAAGGCTATTAATATTGAAGCAAGAACCATGATTGACATGGTAGGAAAACAGATTATTCCTGCAGTTGTAAAATATACAACCGTTCTTGCAGATTCTTTAGGCAAGGTAAAATCAGCATGTCCATCAGCAGATGCCAGTGTACAGGAAGAACTTTTGATTGAGGTAAGTGAATATCTTTCTGATATGAAGGTAGCACTTTCTGCTCTGCTTGATGTCGCTGACAAGTGTGCGGCGATTGGAGAGAATAAAGAGCAGGCAGCTGCTTACCACAGTGAGGTAGTACCTGCTATGGCAGCGCTTCGTGATCCGGCAGATAAGCTGGAAATGATTGTGGATAAGGAATTATGGCCTCTTCCAAGCTACGGAGATCTGATTTTTGAAGTATAATAAACAATGATTAAAGGCTGGAAAGTCACACCGTTTAACGCGGTTGGCTTTCCAGCCTTTTTCTATTCTTAAGTAGATTTCCTTTTAAAGATCTGTTAAAATAAATAAAAACCAGAAAAGAAGGCAGATATTATGGAAACAATGACATATGTAACAACGATATTGGAAAAAATCGTGAATATTCCAAGCCCCAGCGGATACACAAAAGAAGTACAAAAGGCGGTGGAGGCGGAAGCAGCGGGATTTGGATATTCCACCAGTTATAATAAAAAGGGCGGCCTGATCATTGAAGTCTTGGGAGAAGAGAAGGAAGTCCTGGGCTTATCCGCACATGTAGATACCTTAGGTGCAATGGTGCGTTCCATTACTTCAAAAGGAATGCTCATTATGGTACCGGTAGGGGGATTTATGATGGAGTCCATAGAAGGCATGTATTGTAAAGTTCATACCAGAACCGGAAAGACTTACACCGGCACCATACTGACCAAAGAGCCTTCGGTTCATACCTATGATGATGCCAGGACTTTGGAAAGGAAACCAAAGAATATGGAAGTACGGCTGGACGAACTGGCTGACAGTGATGAAGATGTGAGAAAGCTGGAAATTGCTCCTGGTGATTATATAAGCTTTGATCCCATGTATGTAAAGACAGACAGCGGCTATATCAAATCCCGTCATTTAGATGACAAAGCTTCAGTGGCAGTCCTTTTAGGAGTTTTAAAAGACATCAAAGAGTCAGGAGTAAAGCCGAAAAAAACCTTGAAGATTGTGATCAGTAATTACGAAGAGGTAGGATTTGGCGCCAGCTGGATACCGGAAGACATTGAAGAATTTATCGCAGTGGATATGGGAGCTCTTGGAGATGATTTATCAGGAGATGAACGGAAGGTATCGATCTGTGCCCTCGACTCATCCGGGCCTTATGATTATGAAATGACCAACCGTCTCATTTCCCTGGCAAAAGATAAGAAGTTAGACTATGCAATGGATGTGTTCCCCCATTACGGTTCTGATGCAGGGGCAGCGATCCGCGGCGGACATAACATCAGGGCTGCATTAATCGGACAGGGTGTACATGCTTCTCATGGAACAGAGCGGACTCATGTAAAAGGAATGGAACAGACATTAAAGCTGATTGAAGCTTATATAGAACTGATTTAAGAAATAGAGGTCCTGTCGGCAGGACCTCCTTTTTTTAGCTTTCTGTGGAGATGTAATTACTCTGTTTAATCTTAACCTCTTGGTAACTAGAGATTGATATAGGCAATTTCTTTCAAAATAATGAATATGGTAGTATGTTTTATTGTTTTTATGATATAATCATAGCCAGACAAAAACAAACGTATTTATTGAGGTAAATAATGAAACCACATGCATTTGCAATCTGCGCATACAAGGATTCTCCGTATCTGGAATCCTGTATCCGATCTATTAAAGCCCAGAGTGTGGAATCCGATGTACTTATGTGTACTTCCACGCCAAGTCCCTATATAAGCGAACTGGCTGACAAGTACGGGATTCCTCTTTTTATCAGGCATGAGAAAAGCAGTATCCGGGACGACTGGAATTTTGCCTATTACATGGCAGATGCCACATTTGTGACCATCGCCCATCAGGATGATCTGTATCAGAAAGATTATGTAGAAAAACTGCTGGACTGCTACGAAAGTTATCCGGATATGACTCTTTTTACCGGCGGCTATGCTGTTGTAAAGAAGGACAGGCTGGTAGCATTTGAACCCGTTGAATTTATCAAGCGGATTTTACGTCTTCCTTTGCGCCTGCGCCTGATCAGTCATTTATCCTGGGTGAAGAAAAGTGTCCTGCTTTTTGGCAATTCCATATGCTGTCCGGCATGTGCATATAATAAGGAACAATTGGGGGAACCACTCTTTACCTCCCCCTATCATTTTGCCCTGGACTGGGATACGCTTTATGAGCTGTCTAGGCTGCCCGGGCGTTTTATCTGTGTGGAGAAACCCATTCTTTATTACCGGGTCCATGAAGAGGCAGCAACAAAGGCAGCCATAGAGGATAACAGTCGTTTAAAAGAAGAGACAGAGATGTTTAGAAAGATGTGGCCGAAACCGGTTGTAAAAGTGCTGATGCATTTTTACCGGAAGGCTTACCACGAATATGAATAAAAGAATGTCAGGAGGAAGCAGGATGAAGGTTGTATTATTAGCAGGGGGACTTGGAACGAGAATCAGTGAGCAGAGCCATTTAAAGCCAAAGCCTATGATTGAAATCGGAGAAAAGCCTATTTTATGGCATATCATGAAATATTATTCCCAGTTTGGATTCCATGATTTTGTAATCTGTCTGGGATACAAACAGTATGTAGTAAAGGAATTTTTTGCAGATTATTTTCTCCATACCTCAGACGTCACGTTTGATCTGGCTAACAACTGCATGGAGGTACATAATAATTATTCGGAACCCTGGAAGGTAACCCTTGTTGACACAGGACTCAATACCATGACTGGCGGAAGAGTCAAACGCATTCAGCCGTATATTGGAGACGAACCTTTTATGCTTACCTATGGAGACGGGGTCTGCGATGTGGACTTAAATGAGCTTTTAAAGTTCCATGAAAGCCATGGAAAGACAGCAACCATGACGACAGTTAACATTGCTCAGTTAAAAGGTGTTCTTGATATTGATGAAGGAGATGTTGTTCGCTCATTCAGAGAAAAGGATGAGACCGATGCCAGCCTGATCAACGGCGGTTTTATGGTACTCAATCCGGAGATTTTTTCCTATCTGGAAGATGACTCCACGGTGCTGGAGCGGGAACCGCTGCAGAGACTGGCGTCTGAAGGCCAGCTGATGAGCTTCCATCACAACGGATTCTGGCAGTGTATGGACACCCAGAGAGAGATGAAGAAACTGGAAGATTTGTGGCAGTCCGGGAAAGCACCATGGAAGATATGGGAGAAATAATATGACAAATAAAACAAATGACCGTTGGAAGGAATTTTCTAAATTTTATAAAGGAAAGAAAGTACTTCTTACCGGGCATACCGGTTTTAAAGGAGCATGGCTTAGTCGCATGCTGATAAAAGCAGGAGCAGAGGTAACCGGGTATTCCCTTCAGTCGCCCACCGATCCTGCCCTGTTTGAAGTGGCAGGTATATCCGGGCAGATGAATTCTGTAATTGGAGATATCAGGGATCTTGAACATCTAAAGGCAGTTTTTCAAATGACAAAGCCGGAGATTGTATTTCATTTGGCAGCACAGCCCATTGTTAGAGATTCTTATAAGGATCCGGTTTACACCTATGAGACGAATGTAATGGGAACAGTCAATATATTAGAATGCGTCCGCCTGGCTGGAACAGTCCGTTCTTTTCTCAATGTAACCACCGACAAGGTATATGAGAATAAGGAATGGGAATACGGATACCGGGAATGTGATCCCTTAGATGGCTATGACCCTTATTCTAACAGCAAATCCTGTTCCGAACTGGTGACCCACAGCTATGCCAAATCTTTCTTTTTGGAAGGCGGTACAGCAATCTCCACGTCAAGGGCTGGCAATGTCATAGGAGGGGGAGATTTTGCTAACGACAGAATCATTCCCGACTGTATCCGCTCTGCTATGAAAAAACAGGAAATTATATTGAGAAATCCTTATTCTACAAGGCCTTATCAGCATGTATTAGAGCCGCTGGCTGTTTATATGACAATTGCCATGAAGCAGTATGAGGATTCCTCTTACCAGGGATACTATAATGTGGGCCCTGACGATAAGGATTGTGTCACAACCGGTGATTTAACCAATTTGTTCTGTGAAGCATGGGGACAGGGAATTACATGGTCTGCCCAATCCGATGAAGGACCTCATGAAGCTAACTTTTTAAAACTGGACTGTTCAAAAGTTAAAAAGGTCTTTGGCTGGACTCCCAGATATGGAGTCAAGGAAGCCGTGGAAAAGACCGTGGAATGGACCAGAGAGTATCTGGCCGGAGCAGATATGATTTCGGTTATGGACCGGCAGATCGACGAATTTTTTAATTAATAGAGTAAGAGAGGAACTATTTTATGTTAGATAAAAAAACAGAAAAAGAAGCAAGGGAAGAAATTCTGGAGCTTGTAAAAGAATACTGTGATACCTACCACAATCAAAAGAAACCGTTTGAAGACGGAGACAGAATCCCTTATGCTTCCAGAGTATATGACAATAAGGAAATGGTCAATCTGGTAGACAGCTCTCTGGAGTTCTGGCTTACTTCAGGACGCTATACCGATGAATTTGAGAAAAAGTTTTCCAAGTATTTAAATGTAAGGTTCTGCTCCCTGGTCAATTCCGGATCTTCAGCGAATTTACTTGCATTTATGGCACTTACTTCTCCGCTTTTAAAAGAACGGCAGGTTAAACGCGGCGATGAAGTGATTACTGTAGCTGCTGGATTTCCCACCACTGTGACGCCAGTGATTCAATATGGCGCAGTACCGGTATTTGTTGACGTGACCATTCCCCAGTACAACATTGACGTGACAATGTTAGAAGCTGCGCGTTCTGAAAAGACGAAGGCAGTCATGATCGCCCATACCCTTGGTAATCCATACGATTTATCTGCAGTAAAGGCATTCTGCGATAAATACGATTTATGGCTTGTGGAAGACAACTGCGATGCACTTGGTACCGTTTATACCATAGACGGAGAAGAGCGTTTCTCAGGAACCATCGGAGATATCGGAACTTCCAGCTTTTACCCGCCTCACCACATGACGATGGGAGAGGGCGGAGCAGTTTACACCAATGATTCCCTGTTAAACCGGATTATCCGTTCTTTCCGGGATTGGGGACGGGACTGTGTGTGTCCTTCCGGCACGGACAATTTATGTGGTCACCGGTTTGACCGCCAGTATGGAGAACTGCCTCTTGGGTATGATCATAAATACGTTTATTCCCATTTCGGCTACAATTTAAAGGCTACGGATATGCAGGCAGCAATTGGCTGTGCGCAGATTGAAAAGTTCCCATCTTTCGTAGAACGCAGACGCCTTAATTTCAGCCGTCTTTATGAAGCATTAAAGGATACAGAGAAAAAACTGATTCTTCCAGAACCCTGTCCTGGATCAAAACCAAGCTGGTTTGGGTTTCTCATTACCTGTAAAGAAGGCGTTGACAGAAATCAGCTGGTTCAGTTTGTGGAATCAAAAGGTGTACAGACCAGAATGCTTTTTGCAGGGAATTTAATCAAGCATCCATGTTTTAATCAGATGCGGGAATCAGGAAGCGGATACCGGGTTGTAGGTGAGTTAAAGAATACAGACCGGATTATGCAGGATACGTTCTGGATTGGAGTTTACCCTGGTATGACGGATGACATGATCGACTATATGGCAAAAACCATAAAGGAAGGCTTAAGCCAGCAGGCTTAGGCCCCGGTCTCCTGATTCAGTCAGAATGGAGGAATTATGAAGGCGTATGATTTGACGAAAGTGCATCAGGCAAATCTGAGAATTTTAAAAGAGATTGATCGGATCTGTCGAAAGCACCAGATTCAATACTTACTGGATGCGGGAACACTTCTTGGTGCTGTCAGACACAAAGGATTTATTCCTTGGGATGACGACGCAGATGTGGCATTTACCCGCTCCAATTACCAGGCATTTTTACAGGTGGTAAGATCGGAACTTCCGGATGACATGGAACTTCTTGAACCAAAGGATTTTCGAGGAGGGAAGGCATTTTATGATTTTACAGCCAGAATTATCTATAAGAAAAGCAGAACCCATGACGACACACCTGAGATGAAATATTATGAAGGCAAATTGAATCATCTGTGGGTGGATTTATTTACAATTGATGAGTTGCCCAAAAACCGGGCTGCATCTACCGTAACGTTGCTCCTTCATACGGTTATCTACGGCCTTTCCATGGGACACAGATATAAGCTTGATTTAAGAAAATACAGCCTGTTAAACGGGATCTGTGTTGGGATACTGGCGCTGGTCGGCAAGCTGATTCCTATGAGCCTCTTAAGAAAGCTTCAGTACCGGATCGCCCTCAAAGACCGGAAGGGAAAAAGCGGTCTTCGCTATTACAGTAATTATCAGCCGGATTATTTATATGTGACGTTAAAGAAAGAATGGTGTGAAGAGACAGTGGATCTGGAATTTGAAGATACCAGGTTGATGGCACCTAAGGGCTGGCATGAAGTGCTTACCTGGATTTATGGAGATTATAAAAAGCTTCCGCCAGAGGAGATGCAGGTACCCACACACTCCAGTATGGAAATTCAGATTTATGAATAGAAAAAAATAGCTGCTGCAGATTCTGCAGCAGCCTTTTTCTAAGACTGTTTTAAGTATTCCTTCGCATCTCGGAAGAAGCTGAAGATAATGAGAAGTATGATAATGCCGATAGGAAATGCGGCGATAATGGACACTGTCTGTAAATTAGCCATTGAATTCTCTGAGAAAATAAGGGCAATGGGGAATAACATCAGAAGAATCGCCCAAAACAGCTTTACATGTTTGTGTGGTTCTTCGTCATCAGACAGCTCCTTATAGGAATAGGAAGCAGCAACCATTGTCAGTGCATCAAAGGACGTGGCATAAAAAGCAATCATGGTAAGAGCTAAAAGCACCAGGCCCATTTTATAAAATGGAAGTGTTTCTAAAATAGCCATAATGGTCTGATAAAGGTTCTGTGTTGCGTGATAGATTCCCATAACATCAAGAATTCCCTTTGTCTGAAGTGCAAGGCTGTAATTGCCCAATATGATGAAGGAAGTAAAGGTTCCTGACAATCCAAAGAAGTAACCTCCCAGAATGGTCTGCTTGATGGTGCGTCCTTTACTGATGGTGCCAATGAAAAACGGAGTGGCTACGCACCATACCATCCAGTATGCCCAGTAAAAGATAGTCCAGCTCTGGGGAAAAGATGAAGAGCGCAGTGCATCAGTCCAGGTGGACATACCAATAAAGTTCTGTGTCAGGTTTCCAATTGCGGTGATTCCTGTTTCAATGGTATATCTGGCCTGGCCTCCGCCTATGAGCACGTAAAGGAGGAGCCCGAAGAATAAATAGGTACAGGAGTCAGCGAGCCTTGAAATCCCCTTCATGCCAAAATAAACCGTAATCGTGTATACCACACAGATAATAACCAGGATACCAATGGTTAAGAATCTGGACTCAGGAAGCCCCGTCACCCGGCTGACTGCCATGGAAAGAAGCGGTGTTGCAAGGGAAAATGTGGTGGCAGTTCCTGCCAGTAAAGCAAAAACAGCAATTACATCAATCAGCTTCCCTGCAGGTCCATCTACCAGTTTGCCAAGGATTGGACGGCAGGCCTCTGAATATTTTTGTTTTTTGCGTTTCTTCACATGAAGCATAAAACCAAATGCAACCGCCAGAACCAGATAGAAACTCCACGGAATAGGACCCCAGTGAAACAGAGGATAGGTGGAAGCCCAGTCCTGTACAGAACCCATTTCTTTTATGTGAGGTTCGCCAGCGTAAAGCAGCCATTCACAAAGCGAGTAAAATAAAATGTCTGCTGCCAGGCCTGACGTAAACATCATGGCTCCCCATTTGAAATTAGAATATTGTGGTTTTTCACAATCTCCCAGCCTGATCGCTCCATATCTGGAAAACGCCATATAGAGGGAACAGAAAAATGTAAATAATCCTATGATAAGATAATAGCTGCCAAGCTCATCTCCCAGAAAAGACCGTATGGATGCCAGCACAGCTCCTGAGGCCTTGGGGTATGTAAGAAAAAGAATGCATAATAACACAATTCCTGCAAAAGGTACCAGTGTAGTCATAATATCCAGCTTTTTTATCAATGATATGTTCTCTTTGTTGTTCATGATATGGCTCCTTATAGTTCAAAAATATTATTTATAACTTATTATTGAACATAATATCACGAACTCAAAAAAAATGCAAGAATGAATAAAATTGTTTTTTGAATGAAAGGAAAATCGGGCCATTAATACCAGTAAAAAGTCTAACGCATTTGTGAAGTTTTTCTGACTTTTTGCTGAAAGCACTACAAAAAAAGGACAGGATCGGATATAATGGTGATGTTCATTAAGGAGGATATTATGATGAGGAACTCAGATTGGAAATGATATGGATGAAGAGTTTGTGGGTAATGAAGAATATCCAATGGCTCTCAGCGTTAACTACAGCATGGACCCAAAGGTGAAAAGCCTTGATTTAACATTGGTTGTTAAAGCGGGAGCGACTCCGGAAGAAGCGGTTACATTTGCAAATGCAGCAGTACGCTATTTAAACGATGTAGCGGCAGATCAGGATTTCAGCTTTGAGAGATCAACTGAGAACTCTTACGGCGGCTTTTTTAAGAACTATGATCTGCATCTGATTGTAATGCCGGATTATACAATGAAAGAGAAACAGTACTGGCTGGTGGATATGGATATTCCAAAAGGCTCTGACGAAAAGATTGTATCAAAGGAAGGCGCAGTTGTGATGGAAACAACGGCAGCTGAAGATACAGAAGAAGCAGATGAAACAGAAGCGGAGCAGACACAGGCTTCCAAGTAAATGCTGTTACAAAAAGCATGGACAAAACGCGGCAGGCGTTTTAAGATCCATGCTTTTTTTCATACAATACTAAAATCACTGGGAATCCACAGCAAGTCCGCTGTGATAAGAATAGTTTCCCAGTTCTCGCAGCAGTTTGTTGTGATCCAGGCTGTTTAAAGGAACCGGAGATGCCAGTTCTTCATTTAAACGGAAAAATACATTCCCACATTTGGACATAGACTGATGGAACAGTTCCGGAAATGATGCTTTCGAAGCAAGCCTGCGATCCCAGGGATTGCACCAGGTGTCATGATTTAAGTTAAATGTGATTTCAGGGTCAGAGGAGATATCGGTAACCAGCTTACGGGAAGCAACGGGATTTTTAAGGAATAAGGATTCCACAAATTCGATGCTGTTTTTCTTACGGCTGTTTGGGTCCGCAAGTGTCCGGCAGCCCAGGCGCATGGCCAGGATAGAGCGGGATACCATACGTGGAGTAACCTGATAATTATTGCGGTAGTTTAAGGGATAGTATGTTTCGTTGATACAGTCTGACAAAAATCCGGAGATAAACTGCATCTCCTGACCGTTTAAGCAGATGGTAGCAGCCTGATTAAACTGGGATGGTTTTTTTTGTTTATATATCATTAATAACAGAGCATCGATATCATTCTCAAGCATGGCATGAAGCCCATGATGATAGTTTCCGGAATTTTTTATATCGTACTCGATCCTCCCATATACATAAGGGTGGCAGATGGAGTCTCCGATATAATGGCAGAAGTAACCGCTCATGTATGCGATGGCCTGCTCTCGCTGCTGTCTGGATTCAATTGAGGCAATATGATTTAAGCAGGTAACAAAGAAGCTGTTCACATGATTTTCATGCATATAGGAACCTACATTGCGGTAATCTCTGTGACGAAGAATGGGGATATTATAAAAAAATATATCCGGACCCTGAAGACCCAGCTGATAAAGCCAGCGATATTTGGATATGATTCGTTTTAAAGGAGTGTTTGGCATATTGTTGTAAGCCTTAACTCCTAATAAGTAGTGGGTGGTAAAACCGGGCATATTATTCACCTCATATTAGTTGTTTGGATTTTAGCACATAGTAAGATTATATCATAGTAAAGTTAAATTTGTATAAAAATGAATGGAAATTTTCATACAATCATTCCGGCACGAATATGTGATAAAGAGAACATAAGGGAGCACGAGAAATGATTCATTACATACATGAAATGGTATGGGGACCCTGGTTGTTAATTCTATTTCTGGGAATTGGAATTTTCTATACGGTAAAAACTGGATTTTTTCAAATCAGAAAGCTTTCTTATTGGTGGAAGCAGACCATTGGGAGCATACAGGAGGAAGACGAAGAAGAGGGCGGCAAAGGAGATGTGACCAGATTTCAGACCGCATGTACCGCTCTTGCAGCAACGATAGGAACTGGAAATATCGTGGGTGTGGCAACGGCTTTGACAGCCGGAGGACCTGGAGCCATCTTCTGGATGTGGGTATCTGCTGCGATTGGTATGATGACAGGGTATGCAGAGACCATGTTAGGAATTCGATACCGCTACAGAGACCAGAGCGGAACATGGATCTGTGGACCTATGGTCTATTTGGAAAGAGGGTTGAAACTGCCCTCACTTGGTATGATTTACAGCTTTCTCTGCATCATGGTATCGCTTGGGATGGGAAGTATGGTTCAGTCCAACTCCATTGCTGAAACACTTAATTATTCCTTTCAGGTTCCAACTGCTTTGGTGGGGATCATTCTGACCGGACTGGTCTGTCTTGTTGTCCTTGGCGGGATCAGCCGGATTGCTTCTGTTTCGGAACGTATGATTCCTATTGCCTCTGGAATTTATATGCTTTTCTCCATGGTTGTTATTATGTCCTGTTATGATAAAATTCCATATATTTTTCAGGTTATTTTTCAGGATGCATTCCGGCCGGTATCTGTTTTTTCAGGAGCAGCAGGCTTTGGGATCAGTAAGAGCCTTCAATATGGCATTTCAAGGGGAGTTTTCTCGAATGAAGCAGGTCTTGGCAGTATGGCAGTTTTACATGGAGCCGCCGAAAATACCACGCCGGAAAAACAGGGAATGTGGGCAATGTTTGAAGTTTTCTTTGATACAATCGTCATTTGTACCATGACCGCGTTTGTTATTTTGTGTATGACAGAAGGGGATGCAGCTGGGTCCGGTTATGACGGCGCAGCCCTTACCGCATATAGCTTTTCCAAACGATTGGGAGGCCTGGGAGAATATGTGGTGTCCGGTTCCATGATGGTATTTGCATTTGCAACTATTATTGCCTGGTATTATCTTGGAAGGCAGGCCGCGGGATATCTGGCAGAAAGCTTGAAAAAGCGGAATATCCTTTATTTGCTGCAACGGATTTTAAGAGGAAAGATCTATACGCTTCTCTATCTGTGCGCAGTATTTGTGGGATGTCTGGCGAAACTTGAAACGGTTTGGGAATTTTCCGACATCTGGAATGGACTTATGGCAGTTCCAAATATTATTGCACTTATTTTTCTGATGAAAGAGGTAAGAGTTCCGGAATAGGCTTAGAAGCAGAGATGGTTTAAAAGAACGGCCATGGTTCAATGGTTGGTATGAGCCTTGAGAAGTATGCACAGTTGACAGATTATATTTACTACCATTTGAAAAATAGTAAATTGATTTAATGCTGCAATATGGGAGTAGGTGAAATGCCTGCTCCTTTTTAGCTTATGTGGAGCATTTTTGATTCTGAAAAATGTTGTAGGTTGAACCATTGAGATGCCTGGTGATATCATATGGATGGAAGTTTAAGAAGGTGGTGAATCCAGTGGTAAAATAGCTCAATAATACTCCTAATACTCTAAGCATATTATATGATAAAATTATACATTAAAAGGAGGTTCCAAAATGTGTACAAGTTTTGCAGTATACAATCAAGAAAAAGCTATTTATGGTATGAATTTCGATACTGATGATGTCGATTTAAAACTAAAAGTCAATAGTCATAATGGTATGAACTTATTTTACTTTTCATGCTTATTAGATCATAAATACAGGGATATCGCTGGTTTTAATAGTGAGGGTCTTTTTATCTGTACTCAAGCAGTAGAATATGGTCCGGGTTTTAAATCAAGTTGTAATGAAAATGATTGGTTTGCTTTTGATATTTTTGATGAGGCGCTAAAGAAAACGAGAAAAGCATCTGAATTTTTTGAAATTCTTAACAAAAGACTAATCGCATACCCTAGAAATCCATTATTCCCCAATTTAGGGCTACATACTATTATCGCTGATAAAACTGGTGATGCATTTATTCTGGAAGTGGGAAATGATACAAATATAGTAAGTCCTATTCTTAATGATTTTATTATTATGACTAATTTTCCAAATGGGGATTTTAAAGAAGCAAATTATAATGAAGTTCATGGTATAGGTGCTAATCGATATATTTGTGCTCATGAATATATTCAAAATAATATTCATAGCTTTGGAATAAATGAAGCCTTTGAAGTTTTAAGTAAAACTAGTCAGAAGAATACTCTGTGTTCAATCGTATATGAGCCATTAAAAAATGAGATTTACATTAGTTTTAAAAAAGATTTAAGCAAAAAATGGAAGATTTCTATTATCGAAAAAACAATCCAATCATTGGATGGATTTTTAAGCAATAATAAAATTCAATTCACAAATGATGAAATACTTGTGAAGGATCTTATTAGCTTATATAAGTGAAAACCATTTAAATATTAAGGACTGTAGCAAATATGCATTTTCTACATATATAGCACACTTGAAAATTTTAAAACCTCTAACCTCACAAAATTCTGTGGGGTTTTATTTTCATTAAATATGGCATACTAAAACAGTATCCTTTATTACTTGTTGGGTATATTATTAAGGATATATTAAATATAGAAAGGAGTTGATCCCCATGCAAACCACAACAGATAGAGTACCTAATCGCTTGATAAAAGAGTTAAGTCCATATCTCTTACAACACGCTTATAATCCAGTTAACTGGTATCCG
>JAQSYE010000143.1 GCA_029256305.1 Lacrimispora sp.
TCCTGTTGCAGGCATTCTCCTTGCGGTTATTCTATGTACTGTACTGGGCGTGGTCATTGAGGGCGTCGCTTATCGTCCTTTACGTATGGCAAGTCCTCTTGCAGTTCTGATTACAGCAATCGGTGTGAGCTACCTGCTTCAAAACATCGCACTGCTTGTTTTTGGTTCCAATCCAAAGTCCTTTACTTCCGTTGTAACAATTCCGGCATTAAAGCTGGCAGATGGAAAGCTTACGATCTCTGGAGAGACGATCGTTACGATTATCAGCTGTGTAATTATTATGATTGTACTGACTACATTTATTAAAAAGACAAGAGCAGGACAGGCCATGTTGGCAGTATCAGAAGACAAGGGAGCTGCCCAGCTGATGGGAATTAATGTAGATGGTACCATTGCACTGACCTTTGCAATTGGTTCTGCACTGGCTGCGATTGCAGGTGCGCTTCTTTGCTCAGCCTATCCAACTCTTACCCCTTATACCGGTTCCATGCCTGGAATTAAGGCATTCGTAGCTGCTGTATTTGGAGGAATCGGTTCAATTCCAGGTGCGTTAATCGGTGGCCTGCTTTTGGGTATTATTGAAAACTTAAGCAAGGCTTACATTTCATCCCAGCTTTCCGATGCCATCGTTTTTACAGTTCTCATCGTTGTCCTTCTTGTGAAGCCTACCGGCATTCTCGGCAAGAAGATCAACGAGAAAGTATAGGTGGACAAAATGGAAAAAAGTACAACAAAAAAGATTCATATCGATAAAACATTAAAAACCAACTTAATTACTTACGGTATTGTAATCGCAGCTTTTATCATCGTGCAGTTTTTGATTTCAGCTGGACAGGTCAGCAGTCTGATGAAAGGGCTTTTAGTACCTCTTTGTATTTACAGTATTATGGCGATATCCTTAAATCTTACAGTAGGTATTCTGGGAGAACTGAGTCTTGGTCATGCTGGTTTTATGTGTATGGGAGCATTTTCCAGTTCCCTTTTCTCTGTTTCAATGATGGATACGATACCAAACGCAGGAATTCGTTTTTTCCTGGCAATCCTTGTAGGAGCAGCCGCAGCTGCAGCTGCAGGTATTGTTGTGGGAATTCCCGTTTTAAGACTCAGAGGCGATTACCTGGCGATTGTAACGCTGGCTTTTGGTGAGATTATTAAGAACGTTGTGAATGTGCTTTATCTTGGAAAGGATTCAAACGGATTTCATTTCTCCATGAAGAATGCTATGGCACTTAATATGGAGAAAGGCGGAACGGTTATTTTAAATGGTGCTCAGGGTATTACCGGCACACCTAAAAACTCCACCTTCGCCATCGGTGTGATTCTGACTTTGATTACGTTGCTCATTGTTCTCAATCTTATTAATTCCAGATCCGGCCGTGCCATTATGTCTGTCCGTGATAACAGAATTGCAGCAGAATCCATTGGTATTAACATAACCAAGTATAAACTTATGGCATTTACCATCTCTGCCTCCCTTGCAGGAGTTGCAGGTGTTTTATATTCCCATAACCTTTCTTCCCTGACGGCCACTCAGAAGAATTTTGGATACAACCAGTCCATTATGATTCTTGTGTTTGTGGTGCTTGGAGGAATTGGAAACATCCGGGGCTCCATGATTGCGGCAGTCTTATTAACGTTGCTTCCAGAGCTTTTAAGAGGTTTAAATGCTTATCGTATGCTGATTTATGCCATCATCTTGATCGTCATGATGATATTTAACTGGAGTCCAAAGCTGATTGATTTCAGAAAACGTTATTTTCATAACAACAGGACTAAGAAGGAGAGGGTATAATCATGGCTTTACTGGAAATTAAAAACCTCGGGATTTCGTTTGGCGGTCTTCGGGCCGTGGATAATTTCAGCATCACCATTGAAAAGGGACAGCTTTATGGCCTGATTGGTCCAAACGGTGCAGGAAAAACCACGATTTTTAACCTTTTAACCGGAGTTTATAAACCAAACGCCGGAACCATATTATTGGATGGCAATAATATTACTGGAAAGAAAACTGTGGATATCAACCGTGCCGGAATTGCAAGAACATTTCAGAACATCCGTCTTTTTAAGGATTTGACGGTTCTGGATAATGTAAAAACCGGTCTTCACAACAGTCACCCCTATTCCACCGTTGCCGGAATTTTAAGGCTTCCCCAGTATTTTAAAGTTGAAAAGGAAATGGATGAAAAAGCGGTAGAACTTTTGAAGGTCTTTGATCTGGATAAAGAAAAGGACACCCTTGCGTCCAATTTGCCTTATGGAAAGCAGAGGAAGCTGGAGATAGCAAGAGCACTTGCAACCGGTCCAAAGCTCCTGCTTCTTGATGAGCCAGCGGCAGGTATGAACCCCAATGAAACGGCTGAACTTATGGATACCATACGTTTCGTACGGGATAATTTTGATATGACCATTCTGTTAATAGAACACGATATGAAGCTTGTCTCCGGAATTTGTGAGCGTTTGACGGTGCTGAATTTCGGTCAGGTGCTTACCCAGGGTAAAACAGCGGATGTGCTTCATGATCCGGAAGTCATCAAGGCATATCTTGGAGAATAAGGAGGCTTTCAACATGGCAATACTTGAAGTGAATAATCTGGAAGTATATTATGGCGTCATTAAGGCGTTAAAAGATATTTCCTTTGAAGTAAAGGAAGGGGAGATTGTCGCACTGATCGGTGCCAATGGCGCTGGTAAGACAACCACTCTTCATACAATAACCGGTTTAATTAAGGCATCGTCCGGCAATATACAGTTTGATGGTCGTGACATTACAAAAATCAGAGGCGATAAAATCGTAGGCATGGGTATGGCTCACGTTCCGGAAGGAAGAAGGGTTTTTGCAGCTTTAAGTGTTTATGAGAATTTAAAGCTGGGTGCCTATACGAGAAGAGATAAAAACGAGATTGAGGAAACTCTTCAGATGATTTATAAGCGTTTCCCCAGACTCTTAGAAAGAAAGAACCAGCCCGCAGGTACATTGAGCGGAGGCGAACAGCAGATGCTTGCCATGGGACGTGCGCTCATGAGCCATCCCAAGGTTATCGTACTTGATGAGCCGTCTATGGGACTTTCCCCTATTTATGTGAATGAAATCTTTGATATTATCCAGGAAATCAATAAGTCCGGTACAACGGTTCTTTTGGTGGAACAGAATGCAAAGAAGGCCTTGTCCATCGCAAACCGGGCTTATGTTTTAGAAACCGGCTCCATTGTTTTAAGTGGTGATGCCAAAGAGCTGATGAATGATGATTCTGTAAAGAAGGCATATTTAAGTGAATAAAAACAGATTAAAACAGATACTGCAGACAGGCAATACCATGCTGCAGTATCTGTTTTTGTCTTATAGAGAAAAGTTTGTCCAAAACATCAAGAAAGCAGTGACTGATTATGATAAGATGGTACCGGATATTTTAAACAAAGGGAGGAAGGAAATGTACTGGGTACTTATGAAATGCTGCTTCCGGCAGCAAATTCAGTATAAATGGAATTTGCTTTTTCAGATGATTGGTGACTGGCTTGGAATCTACATAAAAATCTGTATCTGGCAGGCAATTCTTAATGCAGGTGGCATAAAGAACATAAACTTTGAGATGATGGTTTCCTATTCGGTTATAGCCGCCATGGTAAACGGTTTATTATATTCAAGGATAGCCGAAGAACTGGCGGATCGTTTTCGGACCGGGATGATCGCAATTGATTTTATCCGCCCCATATCTTTAAAATGGTATTATTTCTTTGGACAGTTAGGAGAGAATTTATATCATGTTTTGTTTGAGGGGTTTTTTATTGCAGCAGTGTCATTTTTACTATGGAAACTGTCTGTGCCAGGACCAGAGACAGTTTTGATTTTCCTTATCAGCCTGTGTTTTGGGATAATAATATTGTTTTCGATCCAATACGCCATAGGATTATTGGTCTTCTGGATGAAGGACGGTACCTATACACGCATGATAGCAGATGCGTTGTTTCTTCTTTTTTCCGGAATCGATATTCCTCTCTGGTTTTATCCTGACTGGCTGAAGTCATTTTGTGATTTTCTTCCCTTTTCCTATGTGGCGTATAAACCAATTGCCATATGGCTTGGGATGATGGAAGCAAAGCAGTGGCAAAAAATATTACTCATACAGCTTTTCTGGGTGCTCGTTTTGTTTATAGTAGAGAGGCTCATATGGAAGCGGATTCAAAGCAGTATAGAAATACAGGGGGGTTGAGCGTTTATGTTTGGTCTGTATGGTGCATTTGCTAAAGTTGTTTTTCTGACACAGCTGGAATACAGAGGGCAGTATATAATGCGAATGATCGCTAAAATACTGGGATGGTCTTCTGGATTTATTTTACTTGTTATTTTGCTTAAGAAAGTGGGACCCGTTGCGGGTTGGGGATTATATGAGATTCTCCTTTTATATACCTTTGACGTTCTTTCTTATTCCATAGCCGGAACATTTTTTATGGGAGGGTTCGGCAAGCTGCCACGCCTGATCCGAAGTGGAGAGCTTGATGGAATATTAACGAAACCGGTAAACCCTCTCATCTATCTGATCTGTACGAAAGTAAGCGCAGGATATACCAGTAATTATGTGATGGCTGGGGTGATTATGGGAATCAGCCTGCATAAACTGGGAGTCTCTCTTTCGTTCTACCAGGTAATCTGGCTGATCCTTGATATCGCCGGTGCTTCCCTTATTCAGGCTGCAGGTTTCATGGTAACAACAGTTCCTGCATTTTGGTTTATGAAAAGTGATGGTCTGTATCGGCTTTTTTACAAGAATCTGACCTGCTTTCTTCAATATCCCCTAACAATTTATCATGGCGGAATCCGGTTTTTGCTGACATTTATACTGCCTTATGCATTTATTAATTTTTACCCTGTCCAGTTATTTATTAACAAACAGGAGGTAATGCTGTCACCATTATTTCTGTTTCTCACACCTTTTGTGGGAGCTTTTGTATTCTTTATTGCTTACAGATTCTGGCAAAAGGGACTGGATGCATATCAGAGTACTGGATCGTAAAATGAGAGAGGAGGGAAACGATGTCTTATATAACAGTTGATCATGTAACCAGAGAGTTTAAAAGTTTTAAGCGCCCTAAGGGATTAAAGAATGCACTTACTACCTTGTTAAAACGCAACTATGAGGTTAAAAAAGCAGTGGATGATTTATCCTTTACAGTAGATAAAGGGGAACTGGTGGGATACATCGGACCAAATGGAGCGGGGAAATCCACAACGATTAAAATGCTGACGGGAATCATTACGCCTACTTGCGGCACAATAAAAACCGGAGGTATCATTCCATGGGAAAACAGAAAAGAAAATGCTAGGCACATTGGAGTTGTTTTTGGACAAAGATCCCAGCTCAACTGGGACCTTCCAATGGAAGACACCTTTGAGCTGTACCGAAGAATGTATAGGACTGAGGAAATCAAGTTCCGGAAAAATACGGAGATGTTTACGGAACTTTTGGAGATGCAGCCTTTCTTAAATAAACCGGTCCGGCAATTAAGTCTTGGGCAGAAAATGAGGGCAGAACTTGCCATTGCCCTTCTGCACGATCCCGAGATTTTGTATCTGGACGAACCGACCATTGGTCTTGATGTGGTGGTTAAGGATAAAATAAGAAAATTTGTGAGAGAGCTAAACCGGGAGAAGAAGACAACGGTAATTCTTACAACCCACGATATGGCTGATATAGAAGAAATTTGCGACCGTATTATTATGATCGATCATGGAACCCTGATGCTTGATCAGTCTGTTGCTTTATTTAAGTCACAAGGAGCAGACCAGTATTATGCGGAGGTTTCATTTCGGTACTGCAAAGAACCGCTTTTTTTAGATGGGGTTGAGCTTATTAAGGAGCTGCCTTTCTGCCATACCTACCGCATTAACCATAGGCTGGTGTCAGTGAATGTTCTCTTAAGCCGTATTTCGGAGCTTTTTGAAGTTACGGATATCACAATTAAAAAACCAGAAATTGATGAGATTGTACGAAAAATATATACCTCTCAACCAGGAGAAACAAGTGGACAGTTACTATATACTAAATGATGCAATTCAATATGTGGAAGACCACATTAAGGAAACAATATTAGCAGAGGAGATTGCCGCTGCCTGCAATTATTCCGTTTCAAATTTAAAGTACTTATTTCACAAGGTATTCCAGTATGGGATGATGGAGTATGTAAACAGAAGAAAGATTACTAATGCAGCATGCCGCCTTTTAAAAACACAGGAGTCGGTCTGTTCGGTTGCCTTTTATTACGGTTTTTGCTCTCAGGAAGTTTTTACAAGAGCTTTTTATAAAATATGGCAGGAGACTCCCGGTGTATACAGAAAGAAAAGACATTTTTACGGACTTTACCCAAAACAGGAATTTATCTGCGACGAATGCGGTGTTTTCCGCAGACGATATGATCTAACAGGACTGGCAGAAGAATTAAATGCAAGAGACTGTTCAATTGTTGTATGTTTTGATATTGTAGGCATCCGCTTTATAAAAACCTGCTATGGAAAAGAGGCGGGGGAGGCTGCCGCCTTACACGCCCTTTTGCGGATTGAAGAATTTATGGGTGGTGATTGCAGCCTTTACCGGCTTGCAGGCGATAAATTTGCAGTTAATTTGGGTACAGCAGGTTATCATGCTGCCAGAAACGCAGCACTGGAGATCCTGAAAGTCAATGGCACCAGTTTTATTTATAAAGGAAATGAGATTTCCTTATCCATGTTTGCTGGGTTGAGTCAGATTACCGCCCGGGGAATCACTTCAAAACAGGTATTTGATACTTTAAACCTTACCATTGAGACGGCTCATAAACGGTTGTTTCGTAACTTTATCGTTCCGGATGGGCGGCCCGCCTTTCAACTCTGGTACGATGATGCCTGCGGGCTTTACAAAGGTGAGGTCAGTCATGCTCACCGGGAATCCAATAGAGGTCTCCATGGATTTGGCTGCAGTATTCCCTATGAAGAAACGAACTATTTATTTTCTGTTGATGATGAAACAGAACCGGTTCGGTGGAAAACAACAGAAAATGAATACCGTCTGTTTTTTCCGGATGGGGAAGACTGGTATCGAAAAACAGTTTATGATAGCAGCAAAGAGGTGGTGCGGGAACATTATTATATTATCAGAAATTTACGATTCCAAAAGAATCGTTCCCTAACGTATACCTTGCTGCATTTAGAAATCATGCGCTCTGCGGCCGGCCGGGTAATGACGCTTAATGACGGCGAATTAAAAGAGGCGCTTTATGAGGGAATCATTTCAAAAAGAGAGTACAAAAGAATTTTAGATAAAGGCAAAACCATCTGCAATGCCATTGAAAAGAAAAGGGAATAATCTTTTTACCCTCGCATATTATGTAACAGCACAGAAGGGGGAATCTTTATGGACAATTATAACGTATACAATGATATCAAAGCCCGGACCAACGGAGAAATTTACATAGGAGTGGTTGGTCCCGTCAGAACAGGAAAGTCCACCTTTATCAAGCGTTTCATGGAATTGATGGTACTGCCGGGCATGGAAGATGAACACCAGAAAACTCAGACTAGGGACGAACTGCCACAAAGCGCAGCCGGAAAGACCATTATGACGACGGAACCTAAATTTATTCCCAAAGAGGCCGCAACCATTCGCCTGGGAGATGAGATTGAGACCAAGGTCCGCCTCATCGACTGCGTGGGATTCATGGTGGACGGCGCAGCGGGGCATATTGAAAATGAAGAAGAACGTCTGGTAAAAACACCCTGGTTTGATTATGAGATCCCATTTACAAAAGCGGCGGAAATCGGAACAAGAAAGGTAATCAACGATCATTCCACCATTGGAGTTGTAGTAACCACAGATGGCTCCTTCGGTGAATTGAAACGCCCTAATTACATAACGGCAGAAGAACGCACCGTTTCGGAACTTAAAAATCTTGGAAAGCCATTTCTGATACTTTTAAATTCTGCAAAACCATTCTCGGAGGAAACCGTCGCCCTGGCAAAGGATATGAACCAGAAATATGGTGTTACAGTAATGCCCATTAACTGTGAGCAGTTAAAAAAAGAAGATGTGGGAATTATTCTGGAGCGGGTATTAAAGGAATTCCCTGTAACGGAAATGGATTTTTACATTCCCAAATGGCTTGAAATTCTGCCTGCCACTCACTGGTTAAAAGCTCAGGTGATTCAGGCGGCAAAGGACATGGTAAAGAAGGTCGCACAGATGAAGGATGTAACTGCCGGGTTATTTAACGGAGAAACAGAAAGTATACGTGGTGTGAAGGTTCAGAACATGAACATGGCAGACGGAAGTGTATCTGTTGACATGGATGTGGATGACAGTTATTATTATCAGATACTAAGTGATTACGTTGGTATCCCTATTGAAGGGGAATATCAGCTGATGCAGACTTTAAGTGAGCTTTCAAAAATGAAAAAGGAATATGAAAAGGTTAACCAGGCAATGAGTCAGGTCAGACTGAAAGGGTATGGAGTTGTAATTCCGGAACGCTCGGAGATTATGCTTGATGAGCCTGAAGTCATTAAACATGGGAATAAGTACGGTGTAAAAATGCGTGCAGAAGCCCCATCCATTAATTTAATCAAAGCTCATATTCAGACCGAGATCGCTCCCATTGTAGGAAGTGAACAGCAGGCAGAAGATTTAATTGCCTACATTAAGGAAAATGCCAGAGAAAGTGAAGACGGTATCTGGAACACAAATATCTTTGGAAAATCCATTGAACAGATTGTAGAGGACGGAATTCAAACAAAAGTATCGCAGCTAACGGAAGATTGTCAGATGAAGCTGCAGGACACCCTCCAAAAAATAATTAACGATAGTAATGGCGGTATGATTTGCATTATTATCTAAATTAATGGTATAATAGGAAAAACAAATACAAAAGGAGGGCTTTTATGAAATTGACGTTCATCGGCGCGGCCCACGAGGTAACCGGAAGCTGTCATTATCTGGAAGCGGCAGGTTTGAGGATCCTTGTGGACTGCGGAATGGAACAGGGGATTGACCGATTTGAAAATGCCAGCCTGCCCGTCAGCTACGCTCAGATTGATTATGTGCTGCTGACGCACGCCCACATTGACCATGCAGGTATGCTTCCTTTTATCTATGCCAGAGGCTTCAGGGGAAAAGTGATTTCTACTGATGCAACAGCTGATCTTTGCGCAATTATGCTAAAGGACAGCGCTCACATTCAGGAATCAGAGACAGAGTGGAAAAATCGGAAAGCAAGGCGTGCAGGTCTTCCGGAAGAAGAACCTCTTTACGGAATGAATGATGCCATGGGTGTATTGGAACTGTTCCGGTCCTATCAGTATAACGAAAAAGTGGAACTGGAAGATGGCCTCACCATTCGATTTACCGATGTGGGTCATCTTCTTGGTTCTGCTTCCATTGAAACATGGATCAGAGAAGAAAGCTGTTCCAGGAAAATAGTTTTCTCCGGCGATATTGGCAATAAGAACAAGCCGCTGATCCGCGATCCAGAATATATAAAGGATGCCGATTATGTAGTGATGGAATGTACCTACGGGGATCGTTTGCATGGCAAAATACCAGATCATGTGAGCGTACTTGCAGACATTGTTCAAAAAACGCTTGATCGGGATGGAAACGTGGTAATTCCTGCTTTTGCAGTAGGAAGAACCCAGGAGCTTCTTTATATGTTCCGGCGGATTAAGTCTGAGAAACGCATTACCGGACACGATGGATTTAAGGTATATGTTGACAGCCCTCTTGCCGTTGAGGCAACGCAGATTTTTAAAGACAATCTGGCAGACTGCTATGATGAGGAAACCAGAGATCTGGTTATGAATGGGATTAACCCCATTTCGTTTCCTGGGTTGGAGCTTTCTGTAACCAGTGATGATTCTAGAAACATTAATTTTAATTCAAAGCCTAAAGTAATTATATCGGCTGCAGGAATGTGCGATGCCGGACGGATCCGGCACCATTTAAAGCATAATCTGTGGCGCCCGGAATGTACCATTGTCTTTACGGGCTATCAGTCCATAGGGACGCTTGGCAGAAGCCTGATCGATGGCAGCACCGATGTAAGGCTTTTTGGTGAAACCATACAGGTGGAGGCCCATATTGAACAGATGGGTGGGATGAGTTCCCACGCAGATATGGAAGGATTGATTGCCTGGTTGAATGCATTTGAAGAAAAACCGCGACAAGTATTTTTGGTTCATGGCGATGATCTGGTCTGCAATTCCTTTGA
>JAQSYE010000144.1 GCA_029256305.1 Lacrimispora sp.
GCCGTTGCCGCATTGGTCTGCACTACGGAAGATACCTGGTTGAGTCCCTGGTTAATCTGCTCAATCGCCTCCACCTGTTCATCGGAAGCAGCCGCAATCTCCTGAATGGTCTGTTCCACCTGTCCCGACTTCTCGGCAGCTAATTTTAAAATCCGGGTTGTTTCATAAGCAATCTTTACGCCTTCTGACACGGTCTGAACCGAATGACCGATAAGTTCTGCTGTCTGCTTGGCAGCCTCTGCCGATTTACCGGCAAGATTACGTACTTCATCGGCAACAACTGCAAATCCCCTGCCCGCTTCTCCTGCTCTGGCTGATTCCACTGCCGCATTAAGAGCCAGTATGTTGGTCTGGAATGCGATATCCTCGATTACCTTGGTAATGCTTGAGATTTTATCAGAAGCCTGTCCGATTTCCTTCATGGACTGATCCAGTTTTTCCATATAGGCGTTGCCTTCATCCATTCCGCTTACCGCCTGTCTTACGTATCCGGTGGCTTTTTGAACATTATCCGCATTCTCCTGTGCCCGGCTTGATACGCCGCTTACGGAGGCACTTAATTCCTCAATTGTCGCAGCCTGCTCGGCAGCTCCTGATGCAAGAGCCTGGGAGGCATCAGAAATCTGCTTTGATCCGTCTGCTACTCTGTCGGAGGATTCCTTTATCTTGGTAAACACTGAATTTAAGTTATATGTAATTCCGTTTAAAGAATCTTTGATTTGTACAAAATCGCCTTTATATTCCTGGGTTACCAAAACAGTACAATCTCCCTTTTGCAGGCCGCTTAATACAGCTGAAATATCATTAATATAATTATTCAGCGTATTAACCGTTCCAGTAAATGACCGGGATAGAGATTCAAGCTCATCACCGGAATCAATCTGAGGTACTTCTGAATGCAGATCTCCTTCATCAAGAGCTTTAATCCGTTCTACCAGCATAATAATCGGCTTAACGATTGGTCCTGCAATCTTAAATGCCATTTTTAGAGATGCCAGAATCATCAAAACTGCCAGGATGATTGTTATGATAAGAGACTGATAGAAACCGGCCATCATCTCAGACCTTTCTGCAACAACTCCGATGGACCAGCCGTCTGTATTGGTAATAGGTGTGTATCCCATAACCTGAGTCTTACCCTTTATGCGTGATGACCGGATATCGGTATGGCCTGCAATCATGTCCTGTATGTTAACGGAAGTTGCTGCAAAATTCTTATCGCTTTTGCCCAGCTCAATATAGTTTGTTTCATTCGTAACGGTAGTTCTGTCCTTATGGGCCACTACCTTACCTTCTTTATCTACTATAAATCCATAACCTGATTTTCCAATGGATACTCCGTCAATCATCTTGCTGAATACATCCGCATCCAGAGTTCCTGTTACAACTCCGTTGTATTGTCCGTTATTTACCTTAGCCGCAATTACCAGAACTATTTTACCCAGCTCCTCGCTGTGCATGGTGGTAGAAATATAGGTTTCTCCTTTAAGCGCCCGGTTAAAAAACTCCATCTGGCTGACATCTGTTCCATTTGCAGTTTTTCCGTTCACATCCGCGGTTGTGACCTCCAGAAAGCCATAATCTTTTGCCAGCTTATCCATGGCGTCTTTTCTATCTTCTGCACTCTTATTCTGATTTGTAATAGAAGTGTATTGTGCAATCGCTTCGATTTTTATCTTATAAATATCAATGGCATTCTCAACCGACTGACTATAAGCCTCTGCAGATTCCAATAGCCTCATGTCAGTACTTTTCTTCGCATCACGGTAAAAAAGATAGCCATTGAACAGTCCAAAAATCACTGAAATCACTACACACATGGCGATAATACCAAATAACAATCTGCCTTTAATGGATTTTCTCTTATCTGTTATATCAGCTTCGTTATCTGATCCTTTTTTTATTTTCTGAAATGCCTTAATCCTTCCCGCCACAGTCATTACCTCCCACTCATCATTTGCATTCTGGAATAAATTGCTTTACTTGTAAATTTTTTGCTATATTTAATTAATCAATATTATATAACCCATGGAGATATTTGTCAATTAATACGGAATTTGGAAGAATTTTCGCACAATTAGAAAGGGAAGTCTATTATATAAGTAAGCTCTATCCTACATAACACAAGAATCTTCCATAATTTCATAATTATTTTTTATAATTGGTACGCTCAAATCTGCATTCAGCTGATACATATCGTTGAATTTATCAATTGCTGCCTTTTTTTGCTCCATCAGAGAGTGGGCATAAACATTTAAGGTAATGGATACGCTGGAATGTCCAAGGAGCTCGCTAATCGTCTTAACATCGACTCCCAGTTCCAGTGCGCGGGTGGCAAAGGTATGACGGATTGCATGAAATTTCCGATCCTTGACATGAGTATCCTTTAGAAGCCGTTTATATAGTTTCTGAAAGCATCTGGGGTCAAACGGAACGTCGGATTCTGTAAAAATATAATTTTCCAGATTTCTGTTTTTATAGGTAGAAAGAACCGGCATATTCAGTAAAAACTGGGGCAGGGGAATCTTTCTCATGGATTTACGGCTTTTCGGTGCTCCAACAAACAGTGCAGTCTTGTGTTCTTCGTCTTCAAAATGCCGGATCCGGGAAACGGTCCGGTTAATGGATAAAGTTCCTGTTTCCATATCTATATCTCCCCATTTTAATGCGCATAATTCACCAAGGCGTATTCCGGTATAAAAGCAAAGAAGGATTCCCATGGTCCTCCTGTCGCTGTAATGAAAGGCTGCCTGTTCAATCTGACGCTGCTCTTTCATGGAAAAGACCTCCACTTCTTTATCATTTGGCTTTGGATATTTAATCAGATCCATAACCGCGAAGCATTCTGCAGAACCCTTTAATATCTCTTTTACTGCAATCTTAAAAATGGTAAGATTTTTCTTTTTGGAAGAATCGGCAAGTTCTTCATTTTCATACATTTCTTTTACAAACCGGGAGACCGAGCCAGTTGTAATTTTCTGATCTTTTTCCTTCTCAAAAAATGGAATGACATACTTATTCATGCACCGGTAGTAACTTTCATAGGTTGACGGCTTGACTCTCATAGGGACGCCAAGCAGCCATTCCTCAAAAAGTACAGCCCCTCCCTTTTCTTCGCCAGACCTCTTCTCTTTGGAGGATACCTGGTTTTCCTTGTAATTCTTCATCTTCTCCTTAACGCCTTTGTAGCTTTTGGAATAGAAGTACTGATACTTCCCCGCCTGTTTTAAAGCTCTTCCTTCCCATCTTCCATCTTTCCGTTTATAAATATTTTCTCCTCTTCTTGGCATGGTAAAGCTCCTTTACTTATGATATTTTATTATATGATGATTTAAACTCTGGAAAATAATCCAATTATTTCCATATCTTACAAAAGGACCAGTTTACTTACAATCAAAAAAATTGGCGATCCAGGATAGCTCTGGGTCGCCATTTACTGATTTCGGTACCTTTTACTGGCTTGAGAACCTGATTATTCCGGAAATCCGCAAAAACAGCTTCTTATCATTGCCTCTATCTCTATTTATATCAGGAGTTTTCAAATGATTCAATATCATACGGTTTAATCTCCCCCTTTTTTACCATTAAAAGCGTCGTAATTAAAAGGGTATAACCAATCATTACTACTCCGGAAGTAAACCAAAGTCCAGATATATCAATCCGCTCCACAAACAAACTGCTGAAAATTGAGCCAATCATGGCGCCTGTTTGTAAGAGAAAAGAGCCCACAGATAGAACACTGGCTCTTAGCGGTCCAGGCGTATACTGATTGACCAGTGTATTTTCAGCCACATTGCCGGTTCCAAGGAGTAAATAAATGCCTCCGTATACAATCGGAAAAATCCAGGCAGATTTAATAATCGCCAGAATAAGTAAGACGCACCCAAGGAAAACACGGCTGATACTGTAGATACGCCACTGTCTTCCGGGAAATTTTAAGAGCAGCCTGCGGCAGATGGAATTTCCTGTTGCTGCCAGAAAGAACCCTGCAAAAGACAGTATTCCCAGCACCCAGGTTCCCTGTGACAGATCTGACGTTCTAAGATAGGCTGGCTGCCAGTACGTCTCAATTGGCATAACGAGAAATCCGGTGAACAACATCCCTGCCAGTATAAATGGAAAATCCCGTTTTGCAAAAACTGTCCTGACCCCTTTTTTTAAATGGCGGACAAGGGGTGTCCTCTCTGTTTCACTGCCCCATATCCGTTCTTCCCGTATCCCAAATATACAAAGCCCCATGGTTACTGCGGTTAATATAACACGAAACGAAATGTTTGCATGATAGGAATCGCCCACGCAGGAAAGGAAACCTCCAAGAATACACCCCAATGCCAATCCAGTCTCTTCCAGAATGGCAAGGCGGGCTGTTACATCAGGCAGACAGTCCTCTCCTCTTTCCGCCAAAGCCTGATCTACAATTAAGGCATCCAGGCTTCCAGAAGAAAAAGCCCTGCTGACACCGTTCAGTACAATGCAGCAAAATAACCCGACCAGATTGTGTGCAAAAAAGAGCTGGCCCACAGATAACAGCTGGCAAACTCCTGATATAAGAAAAACCGATTTTCGACCATGCAAATCCGCACAAATTCCACTTGGAAGTTCAAAGCATAATACAGCCGCTGAATAACTGGCTAGTAAAAGAGGAAGCGTCTTTAGATCTGCCCCCTTTTTCAAAAGAATTAAGTTCAGCACCGGCAGAAGGATTCCCAAAGAAGCGTAATTTAGGAAAATAGTCAGCTGCTTTATCCTACTCATAAAGATTTTCCTCCGCATTATAAAGAATAAAGGCATATTCCCACGGAGATTTCTCTCCGGATGGAGTGGCGTGTGCATCCATATAATCTCTGATCAGCATTAATAATTCCTTGCCCTCACCAGGCGTCAGATGGACCACTCCAGTCAAAATATCTCCTAAATCCCACCTGGATTCTAAATCCTCATTATAAAAATGCTCTATAAATTTTTTCTTCTGTGTTAAAAAGCCATCATAAGTTCTTGCAATCTGCTCCTGAACCAGAACCTCTTTTTGCATCTGTGTATCATCCGGGTGATCGAGGCCAATCTGGACATTGACATAGGTTGGACTATAATATCTTGCAGTAATACCATTAATCGCTTCTGTATGATTCAGAGCAATGACCCCAAGTGACTCCAGCTTTTTGATATGGTGCTGAACACTTGATGGGGAAATATCCAGTTTTTCCGAAAGCTGCTTTGGTGTCATGGGCAGCTTGGAGCGCTCCAGTAACCGGAGAAGATTCTGTCTCACCGGGTTCATATAAATTTCCAGTTCCTTTTTGGTAGATAGCTTAATTTTGTCCATTTTACAGATCTCCTTACTTATCCATTCGTTACATTAATTGTAACATTACACATTATGTAATGTCAAGTCAAAAGTCAAAGGAGACTACTACCGCAGTCACTCTGCGATCTTCATCCCCTTTTCATATACTCTTACGGAATTACGGACTTTCTTTGCATCATATAACGCATAATCGGATAGAACAAAAAGCCTGGCTGCATTAAGCTGACTGGAATAAGCGGACAATCCGAAACTGGCAGTAAAGCGGATTTCTTTTTCTTCCTCTATCCGGATCCCTTCGGTCAGCTGTCTGATTTCCTCACATATCAGGACCGCTTCTTCCATGGTTGTATCGTGAAACAGAAGACAGAATTCATCACCGCCGTAACGATATGGCGTATAGGAACAGGATTGCTCCATTAGCACCCTGGCAAACTGAGTTAAGCATCTGTCACCCATATAATGTCCAAACCGGTCATTGATATTTTTAAAATTGTCAATATCCACGACGGCCAGAATAGGGTCTTCACAGTGTTTTTGAACCTCCATAACAGACATGGCTTCATCAAGGGCTTTACGGTTATATATTCCAGTCAGTTCATCTACCTGAATGCTCTGTTTTAGCAGATGCCTCTCCAGATCCGTTCTGATACTGGCATCGTTTTTCTTCTGCTCAAACCGGATTACCACCATACTTGCGGCGGAAAAAGTAAACAGTATTACAATAGAAACAAGAAAATTCCCCATGCTTAAGCTGCTGTCAAAAATTCCAACCTTGTCGGAATCCCATTTGATGAAGATTTCAGAAAATGCGGCTGATCCAATGCAGAACATGGCTGTCATACCAGTCAGTCTCTGATCTGCATAGATAATTGTCATCATGATTGCCCCTGGAAATATATAATAGGTGGCAGTAAAACCGCTGTGCACGGTAAACAGGACAAATGAGATCAAAACCAGCATCAGGGATACACTATATATTTTCTGTTTCTGGGAAAATACCTTCGATCTTATAATCAGGGTTTCTGCCAGAATACAGGTAAGGTTAAGCCCGGAAGGAATTATGATATATTTTAACACGTAGCATTCCGTTGTTGTATGAATAAGACCTGAGTGGGCAAATATCACACTCATAATGCATTCCATCATTAGCGAAAAAACGACAATGCCTGCCGTCGTCTTATAATGCAATTTTAGCCAGGCGGAATCTATGGTCTGATATTCTTTCTCTATTTCTATATTGCGGATATCATCAGGTACCATGCCGGAAGCCACCTCCTGTCCATATAATACATTTCCGTATTAATAAAATCACCTGCTTATTCTAGAATATTCTTAAGTTTTCCTGCCGTGAACAAATGTCAGAAACAAAAATTAGTATAGCATAACAACAAAAAAAGCGCACTTCATTTATATCGGATTACGGATATAAATGAAGTGCGTTTTCCATACTTCTCTTATTGGGTCTGAACTGAAAAATAGATGGCTGCCAGTTCCTTTTCACCCTTAAATTTCTTCTTTAAAGCTTCCGCCTTTTTTCCATCCTCTCCCTCCGGATTTTGGAAAAACAGCTTCATTCCTGATTTCTTTATAAAAACAAGTCCTTCATCCTCTGCATATTTTTGAAACATCTCCTGTTTCAACGGTGCATTGACAATAATCATTTCTATCCCCTTTATTATAAGATTCCGCTGGCTGCCGCCATGATGGCAGGTATGGTAATTAAAGACATCGCTGTTGTAATGGTTAAAAGATTTGATGCATACTGACTGTTTCTTTTATACTGGAGTGCGAACATGGTACTCATGGCTCCACTTGGACAGGCTGCCGCAGTTAAAATAGTTATGGAAATGCTTCTGTCCGCTCCTGCTGCCAGTAAAAGGAGTAACGTCAGGCTGGGAACCACGATCAGCTTGGCTATACTGATTATATAGGTTCGTTTATTCTTTAATCCGCCAAGGAAGTCACTTTGAGCCAGATTAATACCGGAAATCAGCATGGCCGCCGGAGTATTCATACCAGCAATTAATGCAACCGGTTCTCTGAATATTTCAGGCAGCCGGATTCCTGTTAAGAACAGTAATATTCCCAAAATAATTGCTGCATTAGACGGGTTGATCAGGCTTCTTACAGTTTTTTTCATGCTTTCTGATTTTCCGCTCATCAGCATGATTCCATGAGACCAGATAAATATATTAAATACAGTCAGATAAGCCGTCATATAAAATACGCCTTCTCTTCCCAGAATACCATCAATAAGAGGAATTCCAATAAAACCGCAATTAGAGTAAACAATTGACATTCGTTCCACAGCCATATCCGGTCCTGCGTTCTTTGGAACTGCAATTTTTGAGACAGCAATGGCAATCAAAAAGCTTGCAAAAGACAAAATGACTGTGACTGCAAGACCATACAGCCGCTCTTTGTCAAAATCAATCTGATAGGACAAAAGTATCACACAGGGTGAAATAATATTAAGCAAAACACGGGTCAGCCTGCTTCCTGTCTCCTCATCGGCGATTCTCGCTTTGTATGCGCCTGCGCCGATGAGCAGAATGATAAACATTTCAATTATTTTCGTTGCTGTAATGTAAGCCAGATCCATGTTTCACCTCTGTCAGCTGCTTGTTACTGCTTAAGTCTCCATTATGTCTCAAATTAATCTCCAAGTGTCTTTTTCACCTGTGCGATCACCTTGGCACCATTCATGGTCCCATAAGCCTGCATATCAATGCATTCAACAATTTTTCCTGGACATTCCTTTTCAACCTTTGCCTTGCCAAAACGAACCTGAGGCCCCAAGAGAATAATATCCGCATCCGGTCCTTTTTCTCTTGCACTTGCCAAAGCATAAGCGTTAATCTGGCAGTCATAATTTTCTTTTGCAGCTGCTTCTTTCATTTTATTTACTAAAAGGCTTGTTGACATGCCTGCGGCACAAAACAATACAATATTTCTCATATTAACAACTTCCCTTCTTTGAATATTTTATCTTATTTTCTTAAAATATCAATCATTTCTTTGCATAAATCCATGACCGTCATGGCATTCATCAAATGATCCTGGGCATGTACCATCAGAAGTCCAATCTCCACCTTATTGCCGTTTAATTCATTCTGGATCATCTCTGTCTGTATCTCATGAGCTTCCTTAAGTGTGGTGTCAGCCTCCTCCATAAGTTCATCTGCCTTCTTAAAGTCACCAACCTTTGCCGCGCGCAGGGCCTCGATTGCAGTACTTCTGGCATTCCCTCCGTTTACTACAAGTTTCATAACAATCATTTCAATATCCATCACTATGCTGCCTCTCTCTCCTAACCAGCGATTATGAGTTTCACAAATGTTACCAGGGTGCAGATCACAATCATGGTCCATACCCATTTTTCCGGTCTCCGAAATTCAGACGAAGGACTCCATACCCGGAAAAGTCCGTAAGGCGGACAAAATACAATCCACAAATAAGTAATAATTCTTGCTTTTGAGAATATGTCTGTCACCTGAAGCTCATGCTTTTCCTTCATATTAAGATCTCCTCCTCGTTCTGTCAAACCCATAATCACCTCATTCTGTTAAAAACGGTTATTCTTCTGTCACAACCTGCTGTTTGTTTGATATCAGGACAAAGGGGATATACACAACAAATGCAAGGAGGATACAGATAATCTGTGTTATTGCTGCCCCTAAATTTCCCCCGGAGCAAAGAAATGCCATAAGTCCTGGAGGTGTGGTCCATGGTGCGTTTACCACCATTCTTCCGCAAAAACCAATCTTTGTCATGGCATAAGCAAAGGTGGCGGATACTGCCGGTGATATCATAAACGGAATGGCAAGCACTGGATTCATTACAATTGGAAGACCAAATGTCAGCGGTTCATTGATGTTAAAAAGTGCACAGGGAAGAGCCAGCTTTGCAATTGCCTTATAGTCTTCACGCTTGGAAAACAGCATGATAGCAATAATAAGTCCTCCGGTGATACCCGCTCCGGTAACGGTTGAAAAGCAGGACATGAAGGGGGTGCTGATAATATTGGGAATCGCTGTTCCCGCTGCGTATGCAGCCTCATTTTCTGCAAAGGCAGCCAGAAGAATGGGCTCATATACTGCCTTTGTTACCTGAGTTCCGTGAATACCAAAGGTCCATAAAACAGTGGTGATAAAAATTAAAGTAATGTATCCGGGGAAGCTGGTTAAGATATGGGACAACGGCTTCTGAATAAATGCGGTAATTGCATTAAACAGTGTCATGCCTGTAACCATTTCAAATACCATTCCTACTGCTGAAATTATGACCACGGTAATCAGGGACGGAAACAGGATCGTAAAGGATCTGGCTACGTTTGACGGAACACCTTCCGGCATACGGATTTCCAACTTTCCGCTCTTTACAAGACGGCAGTAAATTTCCGTAGCAGCTATGGAAGCAAACATTCCCACAAACAGTCCCTGTGCATTGGTATAAACTCTGGAAAGAACATTGGTAACTACCACTTCGGCTCCGTCCGCTGCCTTTCCGCTTGCAGTAAAGGCACAGAGTGAAATATAAGCTCCCAGTGCCACAACAGGAAGTGCCTTATCGGTAATTCCGTAGTGTTCCCCCAGTTCCATTGCAATTAAGATTACACAGCCGATTGCAATAAAGTTCATGGTTCCGTAATTGGCTGCTGTAAACATAGGATTTAATTTTCCAAGAAAGCTTAAACCCGGAATGTTTGCAAGACTGAAAAAGCCTGGTGTTGTGTTGCAGATAACATTGGAAAACAGTGTACAGAATGAGCCGATAATAATTATTGGCAGTAGGCTCATAAATGCATTCTTAATTGCTGCCAGATGTCTTTGTGTCTGCATTGCCCCTGCTGCAGACAGCATGCCGTTCATTAATTTGTCTTTCATCTTTTCCTCCATCTCCACCGTATAAACG
>JAQSYE010000145.1 GCA_029256305.1 Lacrimispora sp.
CTCATGTCTTTATGGGAGGCACATCCGGAAATTTAGAAGAAGTTTTAAATCTTGTTTTAAAAAAGAATCCGAGGGTCCGGGTGGTTGCTAATTTCATTGCTTTGGAATCCTTATCTGAGATGCTTCTTTGGCTGAAAAAACATTCCATAGAAGCAGAGATTGTTCAGATGCAGGTTTCAAAGGCAAAAACGGCAGGCAGTTATCATATGATGATGGGACAGAACCCGGTTTATATCATTTCCTTTGGAGGGGAAGGGGGAATGTCTTTTGAGTCAGGAGAATAGACGGATTATGTTTGCTGCACCAAAAAGCGGCAGCGGAAAAACCATGATAACCTGCGGACTTTTGCAATCATTTCTTTTAAGAGGTATTACCTGCCGCTCGTTTAAGTGCGGACCGGATTACATTGATCCTATGTTTCATAAAGCTGTTCTTGGTATAGACGGAGGAAATTTAGATACATTTTTCCTGGATAAAGAATCGGTAAGAGAGCTTTTTGGCAGGGAGTCGAAGGAGGCCGAGATTTCTGTAATTGAAGGTGTCATGGGGTACTATGACGGAATGGGCGGAGACAGTACGTGGGCAAGCTCCTATGAAGTGGCCTGCGCAGTGGAAACACCGGTGGTGCTGATTCTTGACTGCAGGGGTGCCAGCCTGTCTCTGGCAGCTGTCTTAAAAGGTTTTTTGGAATACAGGAAGGACAGCCGTATAGACGGCGTGATCTTAAACCGAATCTCACCTGTTATGGCAGAACGGTTAACTCCCCAAATAGAAGCGCTGGGAATCCACGTTTTTGGTTACTTCCCCCAATGCGCCGAGGCAGATTTTTCCAGCCGTCATTTAGGACTGGTTCTTCCTGGTGAAGTGGAAGGACTGAAAGACAAACTAAAGAAACTGGCTAATTTAATGGAAGAGACAGTTGACATAGACGGACTTCTTCGATTATCAGAAACTGCCCCTGTGCTTTCTTTTGAATCTGGAAAAAAAGAAAGCGATAAAATAACCGCTTCCAGTGAAAAGGTACCGGTGGGAATCGCCGTTGATAATGCCTTTTGCTTTTATTATCAGGAAAACAGAAGGCTGTTAGAGGAAATGGGGGCACAACTGATACCTTTCAGCCCGCTGAAAGACAGTCGTCTTCCGGCTGGAATCTGCGGGCTTATATTGGGCGGAGGATATCCAGAGCTCTATCTAAGACAGCTGTCTGAAAATCATGATATGCTGAAGGAAATCAGGGATGCCAACAACGCCTGCCTTCCCATTCTGGCAGAATGCGGCGGTTTTCTCTATCTTCACGAAGAACTGGAATCCAAGGAGCATGAAGTCTGTCAGATGGCAGGAATCATTGCGGGCAGAGCATTTCCGACGGGAAAATTAAAAAGGTTTGGATACATAGAAGCGGTTGCGAAAGAGGATATGCCGTTTCTTAATAAGGGAGAGTCCGTCAGAGGGCATGAATTTCATTACTGGGACAGTACAAATAACGGAGAACAGATGCAGGCACATAAGCCTGGCAGGGGTGTGAGTTGGGATTGCGTGCTGGCCAAAGATAATATAATGGCAGGTTTCCCCCATTTTTATTACCCTTCCAATCCCCAGCTTCCCAAACGGTTTTTAGAAGCGTGCAGACAGGTTATGAATCAAAAGAGGAATGAAAAATGATGAAGGAATTTACGATAGTACAGGGAAAATCAGAGGATATAGAACCGCTTGCAAAGCTCTATGATTTAGTGAATGACTATTTAGAAAGTCATATCAACTATCCGGGATGGATAAAAGGAATTTACCCAGTTAAAGAAGATGCACAGGCAGGTGTGAGAGAGGAAACTCTTTATGTGCTCTGGGCGGAGGGCAAAATAGCAGGTTCCGTGATCGTTAATCAGATCCAGGAAAAGGGATATGAAACAGCGGCCTGGGGGCAGGAGGCGAAACCAGAGGATGTAGCAGTAATTCATACATTTTTAGTGCATCCTGATTTCCTGGGAAGAGGGTTTGGAAAACGGTTATTGGAATTTGCAGAAGAAAAAGCCAGAGAGCAGAAAAGAACCGTAATCCGCCTTGATGTAAATGAAAGGAATAAGCCGGCCATTCAGCTTTATCGGAAGCTTGGTTTCTGCTTTGCCGGAAGGGTGGACTTAGGTTACGGAGAGTATGGAATCCCATGGTTTGAACTTTATGAAAAGATCTTAACCGGAGAGGCATAAAGAATGAATGAAGAACTAAAGGATTACTTATCAGCGATACAGCCGCCTGATAAAAAAGCAATG
Organism: Lacrimispora sp.; assembly: GCA_029256305.1. Taxonomy (GTDB): domain Bacteria; phylum Bacillota; class Clostridia; order Lachnospirales; family Lachnospiraceae; genus Lacrimispora. The sequence continues at coordinate 2,268 of JAQSYE010000145.1, forward strand.
GAGACGGCACGACTGCGGTGGGCTCATGTAGCCAAGCCCTTAAACAGCCTGGGCGTTTTGGAAGATGATATTATAAAAATTGCGGGAATCAGAAAGAATTCTCTCGTAACGTTACAAAAACGCGGACTTCTTATTCTGTGTGCAGATAACGGGATTGTTGAGGAAGGTGTTACCCAGACTGGAATGGAAGTCACTGCTGTTGTTGCAGAGAATATGACACGAGGCAACAGCAGTGTGTGTATTATGGCAAAACGGGCAGGTGTGGATGTATTTCCGGTTGATATAGGGGTTGCGAGAGATCTGGTGTCCGGTTCCACCTATCCGTTGATAAACAAAAAAATTGCATATGGAACAAAGAATTTCAGAAAAACAAAGGCGATGACCAGAAATGAGGCTGTACAGGCTGTCATAGCAGGAATTGAACTTATGGAGGAACTCTCTAAGAAGGGGTATGATCTGGCAGCAACCGGAGAGATGGGAATTGGAAATACAACAACCAGCAGTGCGGTAGCCGCACTTTTGTTAAAGCAGGATCCCGCACGGCTGACCGGAAGGGGTGCCGGGTTAAATGATGCCGGTCTGAAACAAAAACTGAACGTAATTCAGGAGGCGGTTGCCTGTTATGGTCCCCAGTGCCAGGATGAAATTGATATCCTGTCAGCAGTGGGTGGTTTTGATCTGGCTGGTATGACGGGAATATTCTTAGGGGGAGCCATTTACCGGATTCCCGTGCTTTTAGATGGCTTTATATCAGCGGTAGCAGCTCTTGTGGCGGAACGAATCCATCCGGGTTGCCGGGATTTTATGATTGCCTCCCATGTATCCGCAGAACCGGCAGGACGCATTCTTTTAGAAGAACTGGAACTGTCTCCTCTCATTCAGGCCGGTATGTGTCTGGGAGAAGGAACGGGAGCGGTTGCGGCGGTACCGCTGCTTCAAATGGCGGTTGATGTATACAAAACCATGAGCTCCTTTGAGGATATCGAGATCGAAGCTTATAAGTCGATGGAGGATCCGTCATGACTGCCCTCATTATCGGAGGTAGCGGAAGCGGAAAATCGGAATATGCAGAAGACCTGGCAGTTTCCCTCGGAGGAGGTCAAAGGATTTATATTGCCACGATGAAGCCCTGGGATGAGGAGTGCAGAAACAGAATCCAAAGGCACAGGAAGATGCGGGAGAAAAAGCAGTTTGAAACGGTGGAATGTTACCGTAGATTAAAAGAACTGGAACTTAACAAAAGGCCTTCCGTTGTTCTTTTAGAATGTATGTCCAACCTGGTTTCCAATGAACTGTTTGGTCTATGGGAGGAAGGAGACATACCGGTGCTTGACAAAAACACAGCGGCAGCCGAAATTGTAGAAGGAATCATAAATTTAGAGCGTCAGACCGATCATCTGGTTATTGTGACAAATGATGTATTTTCAGATGGAGATTGTTACAGTCCGCAAACAAATGAGTACCGGCAGGTTCTTGGAAGCACCAATGAACTCACAGCAAAAAGGGCTGATATGGTGGTGGAAGTAGTGGCAGGAATCCCCATCAAAATGAATGAAGGAATTAATTGAAAAAAATCCTCAAGTATGTTATATTTATCACATAGTAGCATCCTGATACCAAAAACCAGTTTTGAGGTAGAAGGTTCGGCATTTGAGGAATTGTTTGTTTGCCGCGCCTGAATTGGCGCGGTTTTTCTTTTTCAAATGAGAAAGGGAAGACGGAAAGAAGGGGAGAAGCATGGAAACAAGAATTGCTGTGATCGGTATCGTTGTGGAAAAGGAAGAATCTGTGGAAGTTTTAAACGAAATTCTTCATGAATACCGGCATTATATTATCGGACGTATGGGAATTCCATACCCGAAAAAAGGAGTGAGTGTCATCAGCATTGCGGTAGATGCTCCTCAAAGTACGATTTCCGCCCTCACCGGGAAGATCGGGAAGTTAAGTGGAATCAGTTCCAAAACGGCCTATCAGAATGTGAATGATTAGAAGTAGAAAAAAACACTGACGGGGAAGCAGATGCTGACCCAAAAGAAAGGGTGAATTACTATGTATGATCCAAAATCGCTAAAAGCGGAAGATTTCATTTCTCATGAAGAAATTCTGGAAACTCTTGATTATGCGGAACAAAACAAAAACAATGTGGAGCTGATTGATCAGATTATTGCAAAGGCCAGAGAATTAAAGGGGCTTACCCACCGGGAAGCTTCCGTTTTGTTAGCTTGTGATATCCCCGAAAAGATGAATGAGCTTTATGATCTGGCAGAGGAGATCAAAAAGAAATTTTACGGAACCCGCATTGTTATGTTTGCACCGCTCTATCTGTCCAATTACTGTGTAAATGGCTGTACCTATTGTCCCTATCATTTGAAAAACAAACATATTGCAAGAAAGAAACTGACTCAGGAAGAACTGGCCAGAGAAGTCGTTGCTCTTCAGGATATGGGGCATAAACGGCTTGCACTTGAGGCTGGAGAAGATCCTGTTAACAACCCAATTGAATACATTTTAGAATGCGTTGATACCATCTATTCCATCAAGCATAAAAACGGAGCCATCCGCAGAGTGAATGTCAATATAGCAGCCACGACTGTGGAAAATTATCGGAAGTTAAAAGACGCCGGTATTGGAACCTATATTTTATTCCAGGAGACTTATCATAAGGAAAGCTATGAAAGCCTTCACCCAACAGGACCAAAGCATGATTACGCTTACCACACAGAGGCAATGGACCGGGCAATGGATGGCGGAATTGATGATGTGGGAATTGGTGTGCTGTTTGGACTGGAACGCTACAAATATGAGTTTGCAGGCCTGTTAATGCATGCGGAGCATTTGGAAGCAGTTCATGGAGTAGGCCCTCATACCATTAGTGTTCCACGTATTAAGAGTGCTGACGATATTGATCCCAATGCGTTTTCCAATGGCATTGACGATGAGATTTTTGCCAAGCTGTGCGCGCTGATCCGCGTTTGTGTTCCTTACACAGGCATGATTGTATCCACCAGGGAAAGCCAGAGCGTGAGAGAAAAGGTGATTCGCCTTGGCGTATCCCAGATCAGCGGCGGTTCCAGAACCAGCGTAGGCGGTTACGAGGAAGAGGTTCGTCCAACTGATACGGAGCAGTTTGATGTATCAGATCAGAGAACCCTGGATCAAATTGTGCACTGGCTGATGGATTTAGGCTATATCCCCTCTTTCTGTACGGCATGCTATAGAGAAGGCAGAACCGGCGATCGTTTCATGAGTCTGTGTAAAAGCGGTCAGATTCAAAACTGTTGCCAGCCCAATGCACTGATGACATTAAAAGAATATTTAATGGACTACGCTTCCGAGGAAACCCGCAAAATAGGCGAAGCGTTAATTGCTGCTGAATTAAACAATATCCCCAAAGAAAAGGTACGTTTGATCTGTGAAGATCATCTGGAAAAAATTGAAGCTGGAATCCGGGATTTCCGGTTCTGATACCACACTGACGACATAAAAGAGGAGATTAACATGGGATTAAATGAGACGCCGTCATCTGAGAGAATTCACATCGGCTTTTTTGGCCGCCGCAATGCAGGAAAATCAAGTGTAGTCAATGCAGTAACCGGACAGGAACTGTCTGTAGTATCAGATATTAAGGGAACCACAACAGATCCCGTTCATAAATCCATGGAACTTCTTCCTATGGGACCGGTGGTAATTATCGATACGCCGGGATTTGATGATGAAGGTGCCCTTGGTGAGATGCGGGTGCGCAAGACAAAACAGATCTTAAACCGCGTAGACTGTGCAGTCCTGGTGGTTGATGGTACATCAGGGAAGACAGAAGTGGATGAACAGCTGATCGGATTGTTTAAGGAAAAGAATATTCCTTATGTAGTTGCTTATAACAAGTCGGATCTTGTGGGAGAAGGAGATTATGAAGACGGCCTTTCTGTTAGTGCCCAGACTGGATTTCGCATTCATGAACTGAAAGAGCGGATCGGAGTTCTGGTCAATACAGGAGATATGAAAATGCGGATAGTAGGCGATTTACTAAAGCCCTGCGATCTTGTAATTCTGGTCATTCCCATCGATTCAGCAGCTCCAAAAGGCAGAATTATTCTGCCGCAGCAGCAGACCATGAGAGACATTTTAGAGGCTGGGGCAGTTGCCATATCCGTAAGAGATACGGAGCTAAAGCAGACCATTGAAAAGCTTGGAACGAGGCCTTATCTTGTTATAACAGACAGTCAGGCATTTGAACAGGTGAATAAGGATACGCCGGATGACATTCTCCTGACCTCATTTTCCATTCTGATGGCACGGTACAAAGGCTTTTTAGAGGATTCAATCAAGGGGGTTGCGGCAATAAGCACTCTAAAGGATGGAGACAAAGTTCTCATATCAGAGGGCTGTACCCATCACAGACAGTGTGATGACATCGGTACGGTAAAGCTTCCCCGGTGGCTGAAGGAATTTACAGGTAAGGATCTTGTGATCGAAACGTCTTCTGGAAGAGAGTTCCCAGAAGAACTTTCTGACTACAAGCTGGTTATTCACTGCGGCAGCTGTATGTTAAATGAAAGGGAGATGGCATACCGCAGAAAGACAGCGGCGGATGCAGAAGTGCCATTTACCAACTATGGAACCGCCATTGCTTATATGAAGGGGATTTTAAAGAGAAGCTTAGAGGTGCTTCCGGATCTGGAAAAACTGATTTAGGCAGAATAATTTATAAGGCTGCCGCATCAAGGACCATAGTGTCTGAGAGTGCGGCAGCCTGTGTTTTTTAAGGAATATTACCTACATTACCCCCTGTTTATTTGAGTGTTAGAGTTTATTATAAAAGTAGAAAAGGGGAAAATACGACTGTAAAATAGGATCATGATTAGAAATGACATTTACCAATTTTTGTGATATTATATTTTTTGATGGATGCAAAGTGTTAGATCAAAAATAAAAGCTTTTATGATAGAAAGGGGGCAGAACCATGAATCTTCCCGGCAGTATGATGATAGCCTTCTCCATGTATTCCCGGATCCCTGTGCCCCAGGTTCAGTGGACGAAAGAACGGATGAAATATGCCATGTGCTTCTTCCCGTTGATAGGAGCAGTCATTGGTTTGCTGGAGTATGGTGCCATTCTCCTTTTTCGTACCTTGGGATTTCCTTTTTTAGAACAGATTATGCCTGTTGTCATCCCTGTGTTGGTTACGGGTGGAATTCATATGGATGGATTGTTAGATGTAATCGATGCAAAATCATCTCACGGAGAAATTGAGAAAAAGCTGGAGATACTCAAAGACCCTCATACAGGAGCATTTGCAATTATCGGATGCGGAATCTATTTCCTTTTATATGTGGCATTTTTTATGGAAATAAGGCCTGTTATGCTCCCAGCCTATTGCGTTGTGTTTGTGATAACCAGAGCATTAAGCGGTCTTTCTGTTGTTACCTTTCCCATGGCGAAAAAAAGCGGGCTGGCAGTAGCTTTTTCAGATGGAGCTCATAAAAGAGTGGTTGGAGCTGTTATGGTTCTTTATCTTTTGATTTCGCTGCTGGGTGTTTGGCTGCTGACGGGAGTTGAGGCATTCTTCGTGGTTTTTGCCATATCTTTCGGGGTGTTTTTGTATTACTACCGCATGGCAAAGCGGGAATTTGGCGGAATCACAGGAGATCTGGCAGGATATTTTCTACAGATCCTGGAACTGGCTCTTGTAATGGGACTGGCTATTTTGTCACACATGAGTCTATAGTAATTGCGAGGAAGGAATCAAGATGAAGTTAATTGTCGGTGGAGCATGGCAGGGCAAGTATTCCTATGCCATACAGCTTGCAAATATAGAAATGGATGATAAAAATCAGGTAGCAGAGGGCGCCTCATCCCCTTATAAGGCAGCACTTGAATACAAAATCATCCATAATTTTCACGAGTACGTCAGAAGACTTCTAAAGGAAGAAAAAGATCCTGACGAATTCATTTTGAGCATACTGGAAAACAATCCGGAAGTGATTATTACCATCAATGAGCTGGGCTGCGGAATTGTACCGGAAGATCCGTTTGACAGGCGGTGGAGAGAGTGTGCTGGCAGAGCGGTAGTAAAACTTGCAAAACACAGCGGCGAAGTATACCGGATGGTATGTGGGATACCTGCCCGAATTAAATAATACAGGGAAAAGGACTGACTTATGTTTAAATATCATATAACTGCGGTACTGATTGGATGTTTTCTGGATGCGTGCTTTGGAGATCCCTTATTTTTATGGCATCCTGTTTGCGGGATCGGAAACCTGATAAGCTGGCTGGAGAAAAAATTACGGCCCCGATTTCCCCAAAATGAAGCAGGGGAAAGGCAGGCAGGTGTATGGCTGGTTGCACTGGTGCTTATTGTCACAGGCGGGCTTTCGTTTGGGCTGTTGTCCGTTTCCTACGGTATTGCCCCCATAGCCGGGCTTGTTGTAGAAAGCATCATGTGTTATCAGATGATGGCCTGGCAATCCTTAAGAAAAGAAAGCATGAAGGTATATCGTGCATTTTTGAAACAGGATACAGAAGAAGCAAGGAAGGCGGTATCCATGATCGTGGGCCGCGATACAAAGAATCTCACTGATATTGGGATAACAAAGGCAGCGGTAGAAACAGTGGCGGAGAATGCCTCTGATGGCGTGATCGCTCCATTAATTTTCATGACACTTCTTGGAGGAACCGGTGTATTTCTATATAAGGCAGTCAACACGATGGATTCCATGGTAGGCTATAAAAATGACCAGTATCTCTGGTTTGGGCGGTGTGCGGCAAAGCTTGATGATCTGGTTAACTTTGTTCCGGCACGCATATCGGCAGTGTTCATGCTGGCGGCAGGCTATTTATGCCAGCTGTTTTATGGAGGAAAGTATAACGGGAATAATGGATTCCGAATCTGGAAACGTGACCGTTTTAACCACAAAAGCCCTAATTCCGCACAAACCGAATCAGCCTGTGCCGGGATTCTTCAGATTGAACTGGCTGGAAATGCATGGTATTTTGGAATCTTATATGAAAAACCTGTCATAGGAGATCCAGTGAGGGCGGTAGAGTATGAAGACATAGTAAGAAGCAACGTACTGATGACGGTTACTTACATACTGGCACTGATTCCCGTTGGAATCCTGCTATTTATCAGTTTTTAAAGAACATACTTAAATGGGAGAAATAAAATGGAATATCAGCATGGCGGAGACATTTATACCAATCGTGTTATCATGGATTATTCAGCCAATATCAATCCTCTTGGGCTTCCCGAAGGCGTCAAAAAGGCACTTTTGCAGGCAGTTGAAAACTGTTCCTGCTATCCAGACAGCCGCTGCGGGAGATTGATAGCAGATCTTGGAGCTTTTCATGGTTTTTCCAAACAGCATGTTATCTGTGGAAATGGAGCTGCAGATTTAATCTTTCAGATTGTTCAGGTAATAAGACCCAGCCGGGCTCTATTAATCGCCCCTTCCTTTCTGGAATATGAACAGGCTTTGGCGACTGTATCCGCAGAAATTGTATGGTATGATTTAAAGGAGACCGATGGATTCCATTTATCTGTTAAAGAATTGACCAAGTGGCTTCGATTAAGCGGTCAGGAAATTGAAATGCTGTTTCTGTGCAATCCCAACAACCCAACCGGGTTTACACTTCTCAAAGAGGAGATGAAAGAACTGCTGGACTTTTGTGCAGAAAAAGGAATCTTCTGTGTAGTGGATGAATGCTTTAATGAATTCCTCGATGATCCGGCGGCTTATTCCGTATTGGATCTGATTTCAACAGGGGGCTATGACCGAGTGTTTGTTTTAAAGGCTTTTACAAAAATATATGCCATGGCAGGGATCCGCCTTGGGTATGGCATAACCACCGGTGAGGAGACGATAGA
>JAQSYE010000146.1 GCA_029256305.1 Lacrimispora sp.
AGGTCATACCACATAGCGCATCGGCAAATGTCTATGTGCCTATGTGGTATACTTTATAGATTAGGAGAATGAATATGGCAAAATACATCGTCCGGAGAGTATTGGAAATGCTTGTTACCCTGTTTTTGATTGTGACAGCTACTTTCTTCTTACTGTCAGCAATCCCTGGAAATGCACTGACTTCAAAGATTGCCAAATTACCAAAAACGGTGCAAACGAAGATTATAGAAAAATACGGATATGATAAACCTGTCGTAGAGCGTTATGTGATTACCATGAAGGGGCTTATTATCAAAGGTGACTTTGGAGAATCGATTATCAGACCAGGCGAAACATTTACTAAAAATCTGAAAGCGAAGCTTCCAGTGACGGTCAGGCTTAGTATTCAGCAGATTTTGTTAGGTGTGACGTTAGGTATTTTACTGGGTATTATAGCAGCTATGAAAAGAGGCAGTTTCTGGGATAAGTGCATATTAGTTGGAGCTATGATCCTAGTATCAATGCCATCGCTGGTTATATCACTTCTTCTGCAAAAATATTGTGCAAATGGAGCATTCATGAAGCTTCCCATTATTGGCTGGCCGAAAGGAAAAGAATTGTGGTTTGGGGGCTGGAATTATACGATCCTTCCAACCATTGCCGGCTCCTGCAGTTTCATTGCATATTATTCAAGACTGACTAAAACGAGTATGCTGGAAAGCATTAACCAGGAATATACCCTTACAGCAAGAGCAAAAGGACTTTCTGAAATGCAGATTGTAAAAAATCATGTTGTACGTAATTCATTTATTCCTATTATTACCGTACTGCCTACAACTGTGGCGGGTATTCTGACGGGTTCTCTGTTCATAGAGCGCGTTTTCTCCATTCCGGGAATGGGACGATATTATATAGAAGCGATTCAGGGAAGAGATATTCCGATTGTCCTGGCAGGAACAACATTTTATGCCATTATTACGGTTATAACAATGTTGATAACAGATATTTTATATGTTATTGTCGATCCGCGTATTAAAATCGGTGCCGGGAAATAACGGAAAGGAGAAATAGAATGAATTCATTGGCAGATAAAAGATTTGAACTCGCTGACCAATCCAAGTTTAATGCTGATGAGGTTGTCAGACCGAATATCAGTTACTGGCAGGATGCATGGCGGAGATTAAAGAAAAATAAATTGGCTCTGTTATCAATGGCTGTACTCATTGTTCTTTTTATTATGTCCATTATTGGACCTGGCTTAAGTGGTCAGAATTATACAACATTAATGCCGGAAATTAAAAATATGCCGCCTGGTAGTAATTACTGGCTGGGGACTGATTATTTAGGAAGAGATCTTTTTTCCCGTTTATGGAAAGGTTTAAGATTTTCGATTATTGTGGCTGTCGTCGCAGCAAGCCTTAAAGTGATTATTGGCTGTATTTACGGAGCAGTTATGGCTTACCTTGGCGGTCTTGTAGATGATATCATGATGCGTATTGTGGAGGTATTAAACAGTATTCCTTATCTAATTGTTACTTTAATCATTTTAGTTGTATTAGGAAATGGTTATCTCCCCTTATTATTTGCGTTATGTATCACCAACTGGACCAGTACAGCCCGCATGGTAAGAGGTCAGATTCTAAAGCTCAGAGAAAGTGAATACATTATGGCATCAGCAGCTTTAGGAGCATCCTCCGCAAGAGTAATTGTTAAACATTTAATTCCCAATACGTTAAGTTTATTAATTCTTGATCTGGCTACATCGATTCCTTACATAATTTTTGATGAAACCGTGCTTTCATTTTTAGGAGTTGGTCTCCAGCCGCCTGCTTTTAGTTTAGGAACATTACTTTCAGCAGGTCAGGAGGCTATGGCATTTTATCCTGCTCATTTATTATATCCTAGTTTACTTTTATGTTTACTTGTATTGTCATTTAATATTTTAGGCGACGGTTTAAGGGATGCACTTGATCCGCAACTTAGAGACTAGGAGGAAATTATTATGAGTCAGGAACCTTTATTAAAAGTAGAAGATTTAAAAGTTTCTTTTCATACCTACGCAGGAGAAGTACAGGCTGTGAGAGGAGTTTCCTTTGAGGTAAAAGCAGGTGAAGTGCTGGCTGTTATTGGTGAATCAGGCTGCGGTAAAAGTGTAACTTCCAGAGCTATTATGTCTCTTGTTAATGCTCCACAGGGTGAGATTAAAAAGGGAAGTAAAATTCTCTATGAAGGAAAGAACATATTAGAAATGAATAAAAAGGAGCAAAGAGCCTTTCGAGGCGGTGAATGCTCCATGATTTTTCAGGATGCTTTGGTTTCTTTAAATCCAACCATGAAAATCGGAAAACAGATTATTGAAAATATTATCCAACACAGACAGATCAGCATAAAAGAGGCCAGACAGGAGGCCATTAAATTATTAGAAGCGGTAGGGATTCCTAACCCTGACAAAAGGATTGACCAATACCCATTTGAATTTTCAGGCGGTATGAGGCAAAGAGCAATGATTGCCATTGCGATTGCCTGTGATCCTAAGATACTGATTGCAGATGAGCCAACTACGGCTCTTGATGTAACGATTCAGGCACAAATTATGGAGCTTATTAAAAGTCTGAAAGAGAAACTAAATACAGCTGTTATCTTAATTACTCATGATTTTGGTGTTGTTGCAGGTTCCGCGAATAAAGTTGCTGTTATGTATGCAGGACAGATTGTTGAAAGCGGAACAAGAGAAGAGATTTTCTATAATCCCCAGCACCCATACACCTTAGCGCTTCTTGGCAGTGTACCCAAATTAGAGTGGAAGAATAAACAGCTTTTACAGACAATAAAAGGAACCCCACCAGACCTTATTTCTCCGCCAAAAGGGTGTGCATTTGCGAAACGCTGTAATTATTGCATGAATGTCTGCTTAGAAGAAATGCCTGAGAACACTGATTTTGAAGAGGATCATCATACACGCTGTTGGTTACATCATAAGGAAGTACCAGCGTCTATTAAAAAAATGTTCCATGATGACAGAAGGATAATAACTGTTAGCGAAAATGGCGATGCAGCGGCTGAGGGTGAAGAAAATGAGTAGTCATGATATTTTAGAAGTGAAACATTTAAAGAGATATTTTAATGTGGGAAAACATGATGTTTTAAAAGCGGTAGATGATGTTTCTTTCAGCATAAAAGAAGGTGAAACGTTAGGCCTTGTCGGGGAATCCGGCTGTGGAAAGACAACCTGTGGCCGTACTGTTGTGGGGATGTATCGTGCAACGGAAGGGGAAGTATACTATAAAGGACAAAATGTACATAAACTAAAAGGAAAAGAAAAAAAGGCTTTTAACAAAGAAGTCCAAATCATTTTTCAGGACCCTTATGCTTCTCTAGACCCCAGAATGACAGTTGCAGAGATTATTGGTGAAGGAATTGAAATTCATGATCTGGCTAAAACAAAGCAGGAAAAAGATGAAAAGATTGCCCATCTTTTGGAATTAGTCGGTTTGAATAAAGAACATGCTAACCGTTTCATCCATGAATTTTCAGGCGGACAGAGGCAAAGGATCGGAATTGCAAGGGCGCTTGCTGTCGAACCTAAATTTATTATGTGTGATGAGCCTATTTCAGCATTAGATGTATCCATTCAGGCTCAAATTGCCAATATGCTAATTAAATTTCAACAAGAAATGAAATTAACTTATTTATTTATTGCTCATGATTTAGCAATGGTAAAGCATATTTCTGACCGTATCGCTGTCATGTATTTAGGGTCTATTGTGGAACTTGCAGAATCGGAAACTCTTTATCGGCATCCGTTTCATCCTTATACGGAAGCACTAATGTCAGCAATCCCCATTGCTGACCCCAAAATTGAAGACTCCAGACAGAGAATTATGTTAGAAGGTGATGTTCCAAGTCCCATTAACACACCGCCGGGCTGTAAGTTCCAGGGCAGATGCCGGAAAGCAACAGATCAGTGCAGATGCGAAGAACCGAAATTAACAGAAGTAGAACAGGGACATTTTGTTGCCTGTCACTTATATAATAAATAGGGTTGAAAATTATGGAACGTTTAAAGATTTTGGGAATGGATTTTTATAAATGTCTGAAGTACAGTAGCATTGTAAGTTGTGTCTTGGTGATAGTGGTTGGTGTAAGCAGTTTTGTTATCTCAAGAGGAAATTTGATAACTGCTATGGAAAATATGAAAGCAGTTTTATTTGCAGCTGGAAGTATAGGGCTTATTATGGGTGCAGTATCAATCATAAAAAAAGGCAGGGATAAAGATAAAGACTGGCTGGAATGGAAAAAAAGATTTAAAATTTTTTCTTACAGAGTAACAATCAGTATTATGAGTATTATTATTTTGTTATATGGTTGCATAATAGATGAGATATTATTTATGTTAAACCATTAATTACGGGGATTTTGGGAAGGAGCTTTTGCGGTCTGTTATATATGCTGCAAAAGCTCCTTTTAATAAATTACCAGTCGTTTATATGTCAGAAACCCATTTCACCCTTAATATCAGGATCGTGGTAATGAGGGCGGCCATATAATTAGAAAACAGGTTTCCCCAGAACACCGAATAAAATCCCAGAAAATGTTCAGTCGCCAATATAAATATGTATCGCAGAAGCCAGACTCGCAGCAGGCTGATAAAGAGCGTAATCCGCGTCTTTCCCAGACCAATAAAAGCGCCCTGCTGAACCATGCAGATACCGAAGCCGATTACGGAATAAGTATAAATATGAAGTGCCTGATTGGCCACGGCGAGAACCGAAGCATCCCTTGTAAACAGTACCGTAAGTTTTGAAGAGAGAGGTACGACCAGAGCAATTAAAAGTGCGGCAGTAATGGCACTTATGATACACCCAACCAGACAGGCTTTTTTTGCCTTTTCCGGCTGTTTCGCTCCTATATTCATGCTGACCATGGTGGTGACTGCGGAACCGAAGGAGGAGGGCAGAATGAAGCATATGGATGTAATGTTATTGGCAATTCCCTGCCCGTTTAAAACAACAGCTCCGTATTTTTCCACTTCATTGTTGATCAGGAAGAATCCCAGGTTGAGCATCAGGCTGGAAAGCATAGCAGGAAAACCGACGCGCAAAAGAGTGTTAATGATAGTCCAGTCAAACCGGAATCCAGTCAGGAGAAAGCGTTCTCCGGTTTTTTTAATGAATAATTCAAAATACATCCATCCCGTTATTATAAAGTTGGATGCCAGGGAGGCCATGACAGAGCCCACAAGACCCCAGCGGAAAACTGCAATAAACAGTGCATTGAAAATAATTTTTAAAATCAGCATGATCACCATACGGACAAACGTATCCTCCGGTTTGCCATTAGCATTCTTTATGGAATTATAAATCGATTCCATGAAGGAAAACGGCGTTACACAGGCGTTCAATGCAAGATAGAGAAAAACGTCATGGGAAATTTCTTTACTTACATGAGCGGATATGGGATAGGCAAGGGCAATCAGCAATGGTGCAAGTAGAAAGCCCAACAAAAAAGTAAAAACGATGATTTGAGTGGATATCTTCCGGCTGTTCTTAAAATTGCCGTTTCCATTGGACTGGCCGATAATGGCCATTCCAGCCACACTCAGTCCCTGAGCCAGGGCAGAGATCATGTTTACAATGGGGGTACAGTAAGTGACGGCGCTTGCCGCATTAGTCCCTACAAGGTTGTTAAGAAACAAGCCATCGATTACTGGTATGGCGGATTGGATGAGACCCATCATAAGGGTGGGAATGGAAAGAAATAAAATGGTCGCAAAGACGGAGCCGTTAAGAATTGAATCCCGTCGCTGCTCGGTGCTTTGCTTTAAAAAGTTTGACTTCATGTCGGTTCACCTGATTTAGTAGATTTGCGGTAGAGTTTTCAGTCAGTACCGTACAAAATTAAAATATACACTTGAAAAATTGGAAAGTCAAACTAAAACTTATTCTTTTTTCTAATGTACGGAAAGATAGAGTAAAGGATCGTGTATTTGAAGCAGTGACTCTTGGTAATTAAACTGCATTTGTATAAAGTGTACATATAATTTTATAATAATGAAAAGATAAATAACAATAACAACAAAGAGAAAAATAAAATAAATTTCTATATATAAAAAATGCTTGTCTTTTCAGGGAAAGAAATCTTTGATATAATAAAAAATACCATATATCCGGAAATAAACGCCCGGCTTCATGGAACTGCTTATTATAACAAATTGGAAAGAGGATAAGGGATGAAAAAATCTTCGAAATTATCAGTTCGCATGTTTCTTCTCCTTCTGCTGTGCGTAGTCATGCCTCTGGCAGGGCTTTGCTTTTATGTGCGTGCCAGTATGGAACATTTTATTCAGGAAAAACTGAGTGAAAAAGTCATTCAGAACATTTCAAGAGGAGAACGAAATATCTGTGATAATTTACAGGATATAGCTGCGTTAACTAATGTCTTTGTATATGACGAGGAGTTGCAAAGACGCATAACTGATCCAAATACCTCCGAATACGACAATACAAAGTACTTTGACCAGATGGTACATAAGCTGAGCATAGCCAGTGGATTTGATTTCGTTCAGGATATGAAGATTCTCCTGTTTGACGATTATGGTAGGATCTACTCCAATTGGAGCATGAATTATCAGGATTACCAGTTTCTCCTGGACCAGGATTGGGTAGAGAAGAGCAGGGAGAACAATGGGCATATTGTATGGGCAATGTTTAATCCTGCCTATATCATTGGTGAACAGAAAAATCAGACCTATATTTCTCTGGCAAAGTCTCTTCTTAAGGACTATACCACGGGAAGTGTTATAGGAACTCTTATCATCAGCATTGATCAGAAAAAATTCAGCGACCTTTTGATGGAATACGCCTATGAGGGCGATATTGCCTACGTCTGTGTGGGAGAAGGAACCATACTTTTACAAAATGATATCAGTGGAGTTGTTAGCAAGGAGGACTTAAGGGATCTATACCGGAAGACTGCGGATAAAAAAAGCGGGAGTTTACGGTATCATACTGGTAGAGGGAATTATCTGATTAGTTATTATACCATACCGAAACCATGGGTATTTAATGATCAGCAGATGAAGGTCTTTCATTTTACCAACTACCAGGAAGTGACCAATCAAATGGAAATGATTAGATTTCGGATGAACATTATCCTTCTGATTGTCTTATGTGCGTTAGTGCTGATCTTGTACATATCCATCAAGATGATGGTGAAACCTATTGTCAAACTTAGCGGTCAAATGGAAAATTATACACTAAATATGAATTTGGAGGATATAGATATAGAGCGGTCCGATGAGATCGGCCAGTTAAACCGTTCCTTTCGGCAAATGTCTGTAAACATCAGCGGTTTGTTTGAACAGCTGAAAAATGAGCACGAGGTGAAGGAAAAGTATCGTTATGAATTCCTGCGCGCTCAGCTGAATCCTCATTTTTTATTTAATACATTATCAACGATCCGTTGGATGGCAATTATTAGGGGCGCGGATAATATTGTGGACGGCATTGATGCTCTGGCTTATATCTTAAAATACAGCATGAGCAGGGAAAACTGTCTGGTGACAGTGTCGGAAGAGGTAGAAAATATCAAAAACTATCTTTATATCCAGAACTGCCGCTATGGAAACCACTGCAGACTGGAAATTGATCTGGAGGAAGATATCCTGAATTTAAAAACAGCTAAATTTATCCTCCAACCTATTGTGGAGAATGCTATTATCCATGGATATGACAAGGATAGAGAGGAAATTTTAATACGGATTTACGGTTTTACGGAGGAGGGAAGCCTTTACATCTATGTGGAGGATGACGGAGTGGGTATTTCCCCCAATGTTATCAGGCAGTTTGAAGAAACCAGAAAGGACAGGGTAAAGGAGAGTAAGCTGACAGGAATCGGAATTAAAAATGTAGACGAGTATATCCGGATTACATTTGGTAATGAGTATGGACTGACCATAGAAAACCTTAAAACCCGGGGGACGGTGGTATTGTTCACGCTTCCGGTAATCAGAGAGGAGAAAACAGGGCATGAAGAAAGTAATGATTGTGGATGATGAAGTTTTAGTGCGCCTGGGAATTCAGTCATTGATCAGATGGGAAAACTATGGATATCAGATCGTTTGTGACGCATCAGATGGGGAAGAGGCGTTTCAAAAGATCAGACAGTATCAGCCGGATATCGTTCTCACAGACTTAAAGATGAGCCCAATGGATGGTTTTGAACTGATCTCGCAGTGCAGGGAAAAATATCCCAATATCCAGTTTATTGTCTTAAGCAGTTATAATGATTTTGATAATGTGAGAACTGCCATGAAAATAGGGGCGTTTGATTATGTTTTTAAATTGACGGTAAAGCCGGAGGAACTATTGAAAATTATGAACGAGGCGGCCTCTCATGGGAAGGGAGCGGAGTCGGTACAGGAAGCCTCTTCCCAATCGGAAAGAAATTTAGAAGTCATAAAAAGGGGACTGTTTAAAAGGATTTTAAACTCAGAAACTTTTTTAAATAAATACCTGGAAGAATTGATAAAACTACCTCTGACTATAAGCTTTGACAGACCCTTCTACATACTCTCTGTTACCATTGATGATTTTAATGTGGTGAGAAAAAAAGGAGATTTCATGGATTTGGAGCTTTTGATATTTACCATGGATAATATCCTTGACGAGTTGTTCGGACGTCATCACCGATCTGAGGTGTTTCAATATGGAGAATACGATTTTGCTGTAGCTGTAAACCGGGAAGAACAGGATTATGAAACTTTTTTCACGGAAATGGAAAAGGAATTTGGTATCTTTGTAAATTGCTCCAGGCAGTATTACGGTCTTGGGGTGAGTGGTGCGTTGAGCGGAGAATGCATGGGAATTCAAGAACTAAAAGATGCCATTACCCAGAACCGTGATACGCTGAAGCTGCGCTTTTTTTCAGAATCAGGAAAGCTCCACTCATATGAACCGAATATCAGGGAAATAGTCGCTTTGCCATCTGAGTATCATAACTCGGTCTTGGAAAGTTTGGCAGCAGAACATCATTTTTATGGAATCAGGAAATTCATGGAGGGCTTTTTTTGCTTTTTAAAAGAAAAGAATCGTTGGGAGCCGGAAGAAATCCGCTATCTGCTGAGAAAAGCCTATGGAACCCTGTCTGCAGCCTTTGCTCGCGGCAGGGTTGATATTGACATGTTTCTGGATAAAAATGGATTGAATATGGAGGCTTCTATCAATGATTATACGTATTTGGAAAAAATCAGGCTATCTGTATTAGAACTTGTGGAACTGTATAAAAAAGAGTATGAATCAAACAGCGGCAGGATTTTGAGAAAAGAGGTTGCCGAAGCTAAGAGCTTTGTGAGAAGTCATATGAAGGAAGAGCTGCAGGTGGCAGATATTGCAGCTCTGGTAAATATGAGTGGGAGTTATTTTTCTCATGTATTTAAAAAAGAGGAAGGTATCAGTTTTTTGGAATATGTATACCGGGTTCGAATGGACCATGCCAGATACCTGCTGAAAAGCAGCGATTTAAAGGTTAATGAGATCGCGGACGAAGTTGGTATCCTTAATCCCAATTATTTTAGTACTCAGTTTAAAAAGAGTGTGGGACAGTCCCCTCTGGAATACCGTCAGGCTCAATTAAATAAGGCAGAGGAGAATAGCAGGATGTAAAAGAAAAATAGCAGGATTTTAGAGTATTGACAAAAATGAAGGGGGAAGGAGCCGAAAATCGAAAAAATTGGGAGAAAGACAGCAGGCAGAGGGATATCTCTTACCTGCTGTTTTTGTTATAGTATAGACAGCTGTTACAGTTTGGTCATGTCATTATTATTCAACAGATGGGGTCGAGCTGCAATCAAATTATTGGAGGAAGGTATAATGAGAAAGTGGAAGAAATTAGGGGCTTTGGGTATGGCATCTCTCATGGTAATGTCAGTAATGGCAGGTTGCCAGGGTAACCAGAAAACGCAACAGGCAACCACGTCGGCAGAGACTGTAAAAACGGAAGGAGTTAAGACAGAGGGAGCTAAAACAGAGGGAGATAAGACAGATAATGCAGCCCCCGTGGTTTTGCGGATGTGGGGAGGTGTTCCGGCGGAAGCCGGTCCTCAGGCAGTTTGTGATAACTTCAACCAGCTCTA
>JAQSYE010000147.1 GCA_029256305.1 Lacrimispora sp.
GGAATTAATCCTGACCGCTTTTAAGAGCTGGTCCTCGCTGTAATAGCGGTATCCGGTAAAATGGTCGGTGCTCCTTGGTGTCATCAGTCCGATCTCGTCGTAATGGCGGAGCATTCGGATACTGATTCTTGACAGTTTAGAAAAATCTCCTATTTTCAGCATGCTTTTTTCCTCACATATATGTTTTTTTTGAGCTCACATTTAGTATAGAGTATACCATAATGTGAGAGTCAAGCAACACATCAAAGTTTTTTCGCAGCGGAATCAAAAAAATATTTTTTTAATGTTTACATATTTAAGACATTTTAATTTTTATATAACGAATGCATTCAAAACGAAAAAAATTAATGAATTAATCAAAGGAGGGCTTATTATGTCAAGTTTATCTTTAGGCACAGATGGCGCAAAAATAATTAAAGATTCAGAGGGCTTTTGCCTGAGATTTTATGGAGATCCTAAAGGGTATCCAACAGTTGGATGGGGACATTTGATAACTACGAAAAAAACATACAAAGCAAATACAACTGGTGATCCAAATGATTCTCTTTTATCTCAGAAAGAAGCTGATGCTCTATCAAAAGATTTAAGTTTAGGTTATACTTCACCGATTACTCAAGCTAAAGCAGATAAATTTTTCACTTCTGATACTTCATCTGCGGTAGACGCGGTAAATGCTTTAACGCTCCCTAAAGGAGCTGCATTTTCACAATCTCAATTTGATGCACTCGTTTCAGCAAGATTTAATTGTGGTGATGCATTTCTTATTTCCAACGATGTAAAGACTTTGCTCAAAACTCCACAAATATTTTCAAATTATGGCAAACTTACCTCAACTGAAAAGGATACTTGTTCAAAAGTTGTCAGTAAAGCATTTTCATATGACAGAAATTTAAAGACAAGAAGAAATGCAGAAGCAACTTTATTTTGTAAGGACATGACGTATACTCACAAATACCCAGTTTATACATTATAATTTAATCCAATATCCAGATAAACAAATTACATGATATCAAAAAAGAGATCACATCAAAATGATCTCTTTTTTTGAAATTAGCACAATACTTATTATAAAACCTTAATTCATTTAATCAGTGACCCTTTTTAGTTCAAAGCATGATGCCTCTAATAACAAAATAAGACGATCATTATTAACAACTAAAAAACCTACAGGTATGCCAAATCCTGAAGAAGAGTCAGATACTTGTATTTCTTTTATTTCATCATTCATATTTATACCTGGTAGATCCATTTTAAAATTCCTATAAAAATCGTCTTCGTTATAGCATATTATAGTAATTTCATAGAGTGGATTTTTAAGTTTATATTGATAATCACTATAGTTTTTTAGCCCATCTGAGGAAAACCATTCTTTATTAATTACAATTTCATCATTAATAATTTTTTGCCCTGTTGGATATTCAGAAGCATCATTATATGAATTCGCAAATCCCAAAAGCTTTTCAACCTTCCAAGTTCCATAGAAAAATTTTTCAGTTTCACTATCCAAAGCCATTCTACCTACAAATAGTTCAGTTGGATTAAAATTATCATCTTCTTTTACTTCATCATCTGCAGTTGGAGTACTATCTTGTTCTTCAACGGTATTAATAGTAGTCCCATCGTCTTGATTTTTTAATACAGATACATTACTACATCCAACCAAACAGTCAGATAGAATAGACACTATCAGTAATATTAACACTTTTCCTCTCATTTTCCCTCTCATCTTTCCTCTTATTTATTCTCCTAATAGATGATATAAATATCTTTCTAAATTTAATCCATAAATATACCAATTGTCAAATATTTTTTACTGACCTCAAGCAACAAATCACGGATACATATTTTTCCTTCTTTATGTTAAAACTGATTTCTATAGAGAAAGGAGAGTGATTGAATGCTTTTAGTTACCACGGATTACATTCCAGGAAAAGAGCTGACACTTTTAGGTATGGTAAAAGGCAGTACCATACAATCAAAAAATTTAGGAAAAGATATTTCTCAGGGGCTTAAGACCCTAGTTGGGGGAGAATTAAAGGCGTATACGGAAATGATGGATGAGGCCAGGGGTCTTGCAACCAAACGCATGATTCAGGAAGCTGAGGCTATGAACGCAGAAGCCGTTGTCAATGTCCGCTATGCTTCATCCTCAGTCATGCAGGGCGCTGCAGAGGTTTTGGCTTATGGAACTGCCGCTGTATTCAAATAAGTGATCTTGTCATAGTCTTTATTGGGGGAGTGAGATGAAAAAATTTGCGAAAAATTTGCTTTTTATTCTAGGGCTATTGTTTCTGCTTCTTTTCTTTGTGTTAATGATCTATGAATACTGCCAGCTTAAAAACAGGCTGCTTCTCGTTCCAGATATCATCTTTGCCAGTTTTCTATTTTCCGGCATCTTGTTTTTAATTCCTGGAATTGCCTGTATGGCGGCTTCGTATGTTCTGAAAAGAAATGAGCTGAAATAAAAAAAACATCGTTTCTTTCGAAGCGATGTTTTTTTTATAACAGCTGGTAGAGCAGGCGATGTTGCGTACTATACCAGATCAGCATTCCATGTCCCCGTCTTGGAATCCGAACATTAAAATCCCATTCCGGATACTGCTTGATTACTGAGATACGGTCTCCTGATGCAAAGGCTAGAAACGAGATATAAAACTCTTTATCCATCGGATGCGCACTGGTAATAAACCATTCATCTTCAATTACCTGTACGGAAAGTTTTTCCTCTTCCTCTGCCTTTTTCGGTTCCAGTGCAGTAAGCTTTCTTTTGCAGCAGGAAATCTCCGGATCTCCTGTGGAAAAGCTAATGCTTTTGCAGGTGGGGCAGACGTAGTATTTTATTTGTTTCATATTTCCTCCCGTTATGTCATTGGGTGTCAAATCACCATTTAATAAATTTTGTATATCAACTCCAAAAAGCCTGGAAAGCTCAGAAATTAAGGAGATGTCCGGAAGACCTTTGCCTCTCTCCCATTTGGATACTGTTTTATCACTGATATGCATCTTATCTGCAAGCTGTTTCTGCGTCATACTGCACTCACTGCGAAGCATGCGGATTAAGGTTCCTATGGTACTGACCGGCATGGGTATACTCCTTCCCCTTTAAAGTAATTCAGTCTTTAGTATGTCCTTATTTTTATTATTGTAACTGACCCAAGCTTTTTTTTCAATCTACGTTTCGTAGAGTTAAAAGACAGCCCGGATTCAATACACCGGACTGCCTTTTATTTTTTATCTGAAATACTGTGGGAATTGCTTGACAATACCTTTGGTCATCATATCGGCCATTTCCAGTGCTCCACGTTCTATATCTGCAAATATACTGATACTGTCATTGAAATTCTGGGACATTGTGGCAGCAGTCTCTGCCTTAGTCAGATTCATGTAGTCATTTAACATTTTCTGCAAATCAGCGGCCGACCAGTTTGGATTAATGGAGGTCAGGAGGGCGATCATCTGAGCTGCATTATTATTTAACTGATTCTCTGCATCTGCCGCTGCCTGAGCATTCCCAGACATGGATGCCATTACGTAATTATTGACCATAGTCAGATGATTGGTTAAGAGATCTGCGAATTTTTCGGCATTTTCATCCCCATAAAATGTTTTTAATGCCATCTGGAAATCGCCTGGATTTTCCATCAGCCGATTCATTACATACTCTGCATCTGACAAATTCCACATTTCACTCTGGATTGCCATTCTCAGCCAATATACCTGCTGGAGCCACAAAAACCTTAAGTAATTGCCTAAATTCTGCTCCGCTTTACTGACCCACATGTACGTAGGAGGTGTGGGCTGTGGCTGGGGCTGCGGCTGCGGCTGGGGCTGCGGCTGGGGCTGGGGCTGGGGCTGGGGCTGCGGTTGTGGCTGCGGGCGGTTTCTTGGTATGCATATAACCTGACCAACAAACAGATTAGTTGGATTTACTCCTGGATTTGCAGCCATGATTGCCTCTACCGTGGTATTGTAACGCTGGGATAAAAGCCAGAGTGTATCTCCCGCTTCAATGGTATAAGAACGGGTTCCCTGGGGACAGACCGGATACACAGTTACAGTCCTTTGTTGTATGGTATTATCTATGGACTGAGCCCATGGTGGAAGATTCCGGAATTTATATCCTGCCGGGATCCAAATTACCTGGCCGACCATTAGATTACCTGGCTTGATACCTGGATTTAATGCCATTATGGCTTCTACATTGGTACAGTATTTCTTGGCAAGAAGCCAAAGGGTATCCCCTTTCTGAATGGTATAGGCACGAAGACCAACCGGACAGCGGGTTGTGCTGCCAGATACCGCCTCACTCCTTAATGGGTTTGACGACATTTGAGAAGTGTTGGCTGGCATAGTCTGGGGCTGTGTGGGCTGGACTGGCTGGGTCGGCCGAGTCGGCTGGGCTGGCTGGGTCGGCCCTGTCGGCTGAGTTGGCTGGGTCGGCTGGGCTGGTTGGGTCGGTTGAGTCGGTTGAGTCGGTCGGGTCGGTTGGGTCGGCTGGGTCGGCTGGGTCGGCTGGGTCGGCTGGGTCGGCTGGGTCGGTTGAGTCGGCTGGGTCGGCTGGGTCGGCTGGGTCGGCTGGGTCGGTTGGGTCGGCTGCATCTGTGGTTGGGAAGTTCTGTTTCCTGATGGAATACAGATCATCTGACCAACCTGGAGATTACCGGGATTGATGCCAGGATTTGCTGCCATAATCGCTTCAACGGTCGTGTAGTGACGTCTGGATATCAGCCAAAGTGTATCGCCGGATTGAATTGTATAGGAAAACAATCCTTCGGGGCAAGAAGTCATCATAATACTGCCTTTCAATTAAACAATTTGTCTTATTTTATGATGAAAAAGCTGGAAAAGTACCTGTCATCCTGAAATAAATAAATATTTTTTATATTTATCATCAATAAATCTCATTGCAATCTCCTGCTTTTTCACACACCCTTCCAATAGGTAATATAATAATGTACATGCACATTGCTTCAATTCCTTTCCATTGCATTTGCAATTGTAAAAGACATCTGATATTATTTAATTACATTTATTTACCAAATATGACAATATTTTCAATAAGGCAAAGGGGGTCCCCATTATGATAAAAGAACCTTTCGATCAGACTTTCATGCAGCTGCCGTTGGGC
Source organism: Lacrimispora sp. (assembly GCA_029256305.1). Classification (GTDB taxonomy): domain Bacteria; phylum Bacillota; class Clostridia; order Lachnospirales; family Lachnospiraceae; genus Lacrimispora. The sequence goes on from JAQSYE010000147.1 coordinate 5,129, forward strand.
TATGCCCGCCATACCATTATTTTTAAAGAAGATTCATATACCAGGGATTATATTCTTACAGAGGCGAATGACACATTTTTACGCTATCTGGGTATAAAAAAAGAAGATGCCCTGCAGCGAAGCATATCTCTGATTCTTCCTTCTTCATCTGACCGACTAGCCTGGCTTGAATTTTATAAAAATCTGGATCAATGGAATCAAAACTCAATTATAGAGGCTGGGGATCATTTTTACAAGGTTACAGTAAGCTATCCTGATCCCAACACTGTGATCACTATTTTTGACGAGGTTACAGAGCTGGTAAGCGAACTTCATACGGCAAAGAAAACAAATGAAAAACTGGTCCGCGATATTGATATTTTTTTTAACAGCACCCAGGATGGACTATTTCTCGTCGCATACAAAGGCGGAGAATTCCATTATATAAAGAACAATTCGGTACATCAGCAGCTGACCGGTATAACCATCCCGCTGTTTGGCAAAACTCCGGTTGAAGTTCTGGGGGAAAAGGTGGGTGTTGCTTTAAAAGAAGGTTATGAACGTTGCGTTGCCTCCGGTGAGAGCCTGACGTATGAAGAGACCGTTAGTTTTCCCGAAGGCACCAGAGATTGGCTTGTGCGCCTTACTCCGGTAAAGGAAGACGGGCAGATCTCCTATCTCATTGGCTCCCGCCTGGATATTACCGAGTTAAAGCGGCTAAAAGAAGAACGGGAACAACTTCTGGAAAATTACAACTCCATGTTTACGGAGCATTCTGCCGTTATGCTGATTATTGAAGCCTCAACCGGAAAAATACTGGATGCCAACCCTCAGGCCTGCAATTTTTATGGCTATAGCAAAGAAGAGATGCTCCGCATGAGTATTGATGAGATCAATGCACTATCAGGCAACTCCACTAAACAGCTGCGCATACAGGCATTTAACCGGGAACGGCAGTATTTTCTGTTTCCCCACCGTTTAAAAAATGGCGAGACAAAAATGGTAGATGTGTACTCAAGCCCTGTCACCTATGGAGATGAAACAAGACTTTATTCCATTATTTTTGATGTTTCAGACAGGGAACAGTTCAGAGATGATCTCTACCGGGAAAAAGAGATGCTCAGCGTTACATTAAATTCCATCGGGGATGGGGTTGTTACAACCGACTTAGATGGAAAAATTACTTATTTAAACCAGGCAGCAGAGGAAATCACCGGCTGGAGTTCAAAGGAAGCCTATACTCAATCATTTATGGAAATCTTTGATCTGCGCAATGAAACTACTGGAAAGATTGTACCAAATCCCATTAGCGCAGTACTGGAAACAGGAATGATTGTGGGGCTTGCAAATCATACCGTACTTTTAAATAAAGACGGGGACTTAATTCCCATTGCGGACAGTGCCGCTCCCATACGTGATGAAAACGGGCATGTATATGGAGTCGTTATGGTATTTCGGGATGTCAGCCAGGAAAAACGACAGCAGGAGAGAATTCTTTATTTAAGTTATCATGATCCGCTGACCCAGATATTTAACCGCAGATATATGGAAGAAGAAATAAACCGTATGGATCAGACTTCCCAGCTTCCAATCTCCGTCATTATGGGAGATGTGAATGGGTTGAAAGTCATTAACGATGTGTTTGGACATAGAACCGGAGATCTCTTATTAAAAGAAGTTGCCAAAACCTTTCAATATACGCTTAAGAGCATGGGCATTGCTGCCCGGTGGGGCGGAGACGAATTCCTGGTTCTGCTGCCTCATACTGATCACCAAAAAGCGCAGGACATTGTGGGGCGGCTGGAAGAAGCATTTCGGAAAAGCAACCAGCTTCCACTGGAGGTAAGCGTTGCACTGGGCTTTGATGTAAAAGAAGATATGTCCCAGCCACTGAACCAGTCACTACAAAAAGCGGAAGAGAAAATGTATCATAAAAAGCTTCTGGAGGGAAAGAGCTACCGCAACAGCATTATTACCACACTCCTTGCCACCCTTTATGAAAAGAGCATGGAAACTGAAGAACATGCAGTACGATTAGATACCTACTGCATGGCAATTGCAGAAAAGCTGAATCTGTCTTCTGAGGACAAAAATGAATTATCTCTTTTAGCCATACTCCATGATATTGGCAAGGTTGGCATCAATATAGAAACATTAAACAAACCAGGGCCTTTAAATGACGACGAATGGAAAGAGATGATGCGCCATCCGGAAATCGGCTACCGCATTGCTCAAAATACCCCTGAGCTCTCCACTGTATCGGAATACATCCTCTCTCATCACGAACGATGGGATGGAACGGGTTACCCCAGAGGTTTGAAAGGAGCAGACATCCCTCTTCTTTGCCGGATTCTGGCCGTAGCTGATGCTTATGATGCCATGACCAACAACCGCTCCTACCGGAAAGCATTGGATTGCCGGACTGCAATGGACGAAATCGGCCGCTGTTCCGGAACACAGTTTGACCCATTTATTGTTACTATCTTTTTAAACCTTAATCAGGTTTTTTAACTCAAAATAAAATCAGACGCATATGACCGTACCCAAATGATTTCATGGTCAAACATGCGTCTTTTTATTTTTTTTAAATTACCCCTTGACATTTCTTATTTAATTGTTTACAATTTAATTTAGTAAAACAAATAAATTAAATGTGAGGTGGCAGATATGAATTTATATGATATCACAGTTACAGACAGAAAAGGAACTCCTGTTTCTCTTTCCCAGTACAAAGGAAAAACACTGCTAATTGTAAACACTGCAACAGGCTGTGGCTTTACTCCCCAATATGAAGGCTTAGAAGCACTTTACCGCAAATACAGAGACCAAGGATTTGAAATTCTTGATTTCCCATGCAACCAGTTCGGTCACCAGGCCCCTGGAACAGATGAAGAGATTCACCAGTTTTGTACGATGAACTACGACGTTTCCTTCCCCCAGTTTTTGAAAATCGAAGTCAATGGTCCCACAGAATCCCCGTTATATTCTTATTTGAAATCACAGCAGTCGGGAATGCTCGGCTCTAATATTAAATGGAATTTTACGAAATTCCTGGTTGATAAAAATGGAACTGTAACAAAGCGCTATGCCCCAACAGACAAACCGGAAAAACTGGAGAAAGACATTCTCGAACTTTTATAACAAATACGAATCAGATAAAAAGCCAGACAGGCAGGAAAGGTAGGATTCACATGGAAATTAAAGCCGTTAAATTATATGAGGGAGGTTTTATGACACAACCCTTCGCAATGGGAGGCGGAGTCAGCGAACCTGTTTTTGATGAAAGCAAGACCTATGAATCCAGTTTGCAGAATTATCTCATTGATACAGGGACTGAAGTCATTTTGATTGATACCGGTGTCCCAAAGGAAGTTCCTGACACCCCTGCAAAAGAAGGTCAGAAAATCTATCAGGGCAAACGGATTCATGATTATGTAACCGCTCTTTCCCTTTTGGGCTATAAACCGGAAGATGTTACCCGGATTCTTCTGACTCACAAACATCCGGATCATTCTGGTGAGCTTAGAAGCTTTCCCAATGCGAAGATCTACCTTTCTAAAGCAGAGGCAGAAGCTTTAAAATTAAGCGGAGACAATATTGTCTCAGTGGATTTTAAAGATGGAGCCTACCATAACTTTGAAGCAAGTGAAAAAATCACGGACGGAGTCTATCTCCTTCCTGCACCTGGACATACAAAGGGCAACAGCATTGTTGTGGCTGAAAATGACGGACTGCTTTATCTCATACACGGGGATATCACCTATACTGATGCTGCTTTAATTGAAAATCGCTTATCTGTGGTTTTTGAAGATCTTGAAGCGGCAAGAGAGACTCTCACAAAGGTTCGTTCCTTCATCAGCCAGAATCCAACTGTCTATCTCTCCACCCATACACCAGAGGGTCTGTCCAATTTAGAAGAGAAAAAGATCATGAAGCTTTAGAATTTCCCTCTCCGGCACCAATTGCCTCTTTCCTTAATACCATGGTAGTAAGAAAGGAGGCAAACAGTATGAGCACCTGTAGTTTTGACGGTCTGACCGGCCGTGTGGTAACTCCAGATGATCCTTTCTATCATGAGGCCAGACAAGTCTATAACCGGGCTGTCAACCGCTTTCCTCTGGCCATTGTTTACTGCCGGAACAATTCCGAAGTCAGCAATGCCGTGTTATGGGCCAGAAAACGAGATATCTGTCTTCGCATACGAAGCGGAGGCCACAATTATGAAGGATATTCAACAGGCAATGATATACTTGATATTGATCTTAGTGAAATGAATCAACTATCCATTGACGAGGAGAACCGCACTGTTACTGCACAAGGCGGTGTAAATAACAGACAGATTTACGAATTTTTATCTTTAAGAGGATATCCGTTTCCTGGCGGCACCTGCCCCTCAGTCGGAGTCAGCGGCTTTGTCATGGGGGGTGGCTGGGGACTTTCCTGCCGCTATCTGGGACTAGGGTGTGACAGCCTCTTGAGTTTTACCATGGTTAATTCGGAAGGCAGCTTAATCACTGCGAATTCAGAAGAAAACTCTGATCTGTACTGGGCAGGCAGAGGCGGTGGTGGCGGTAATTTCGGAATCATTGTTTCCACAACCTTTCGGCTTCCCCGAAAGATTGATAAAATTACTTTGATTGAAATCATGTACCCAGAAGCTGACCAGGAAAAGCAGGCTTACTTTCTTCTTGCCTGGCAGGAATGGCTGGAACACGCTGATCCAAGAGTTACCATGGTCGGAAGAATTTTTAATTCACAGGAAGAAGGACTTTCCATTCTTTCCAGGGGCTTTTTCTATGGACCACCGGAAGCTGCCCTTGGAAGCATTACCCCGCTTCTGGAACTTGGCGGGGTAAAATACCGTTTAAAATACGTGACATTCCTGGAAGCAGTTACTATA
>JAQSYE010000148.1 GCA_029256305.1 Lacrimispora sp.
CGTTCATAACCAAACCAACGGGCATTTTTAATCTCCACGGTCTTCTCTCCTTTATTCATATCTGGTATCCTTAGGCGCACCGGTAAAAACATCCAGGTGGCTGGAACGTTCATCATATACACTGCGGATATTATGAAGATGGACCCAGCTTCCTTCCCGTATCACTTCTGTTGCCCTTCCAATCACTACTCCGTATTTTATAATGTCTTCTCCTGGTTGTATCGTGCAAAGAGAAATTTTGTGGCCTGGGGGGATCTCCTCCAAAGCGGCCTCCTCATCTTTTAATCTCTCTCCCCGAAGCCGGACTTTTCCAGGCTTTATTGGCTCAAGGGCCGTTGCTACATTATCATCTGTATGGATTTGAAATGCGATCACGCTCATTCTCCTTACAATATGCCGAAAACAGCAAATGCTTTTTTCTTACCTTTTTTTCTCCTGCTGCTTTTTCCAGCGCCTTTACAAGAACCTCTTCGGCAACTTCCCTGGGAATAACCAGCACACCGTCAATATCCCCAAATACAATATCTCCGTCGTGAATCGTAACCTGTCCGATTTCAATGGGGCAGCGGAATTCACTGACATAAGTGCGGACACTGGAATCCTGTGCCCAACAGGCTCTGGCAAATACCGGCCAGTTTAATCCAAGTACCTGGGGTGTATCTCTGGTGTAACCATCTAGTACCGCTCCTGCTGCTCCTCTTACCTTTGCGGTTGTTGTTAATAGTTCTCCCCAGAGGGCACTGTTATGAGCACCGGTAGCAACATAGATCTCGTTTGATTTCAACTGATCCAGTGCTTCAGTTAAATATCCAAACGGTTTTGACGGCACTTCGTATACATCATGCTCCAATACGGTACAGGCATATCCTGCAAGCTTAGACCGGTTGTCCGGTTCTTCACCAGATTTGGTGCTAATGGGTGCAAGCGCCGGCAGGGGTCTTATCTCAGCCGGCAGAAACTGGTGTGTGTATCCCATCTGATCCAGAATATCTCCTACCACAGGCGTATATAATTTCTCTTTCATCAGTTCAAACATTTCTTCGTCATTCTTCCAAACAGCCATATTTTACACACTCCTTCTAAAAATTCTGTTAAAAATGCTGCTGCGGTTTTTGATCTGCGCAGCAGCTGTTTTGTTCTTTTATTATACCGGCATAATCAAATTCGGAAGGAACATGACGAATGCAGGGAAATAGGTAACAATCATTAATACCAACAGCATGACCAGGTAAAAGGGAACCAGGCTTTTTGAAAGCCGCTCAATGGGAATTTTGGAAATTGCCGCACCGATAAAAAGTGTAGAACCAACCGGAGGGGTAATAAGTCCAATTCCAAGATTTACGATCATGATGACGCCGAAATGAACCGGGTCCACGCCCACACTGGTAGCAATCGGAAGTAAAATAGGTGTCAGAACCAGAATGATACAGCTCATATCCATCATAGTGCCAAAAATCAGCATAAGAATGTTCATCATAAACAGAATATGGATTTTATTCGTGGTCATTCCAAGGATTGCTCCCGATATTATGGTAGGCACCTTTAAATAAGTTAACAGCCAGCCAAAAGCGGAAGATGTGGCTATTAAAATTAATACGATAGCAAGCGTATTCAGCGCATTCTCAAGAACATTCCACACATCTCTTATTTTCATCTTACGGTAAATGAAGATGGATACAAAAAACGCCCACACAACGGCAATTGCAGCTGATTCGGTTGCGGTAAACACACCTGCTACCACACCTACCACAACGATCATAACAGTGAACATCCCCCAGACTGCCTCTCCGGAAACTTTAATTAACCGCTTTAAACTAAACGCATCACCCTTGGGATAATTCTTCTTAACAGATACAATATAACTGTAGATCATCAGTGCGATTCCAAGTACAATCCCCGGAACAAAACCTGCGAGGAATAAACGCCCAATGGACACACTGCCTGCTACTGTAGCAAATATAACCATGTTATGGCTGGGTGGAATTAAGATTCCCTGAACGGAGCTTGCCATCGTTACATTTGTTGCAAAATCATCATCATATCCCTGATCTACCATCATGGGGATAAGGATGGTTCCAAGTGACGCTGTATCTGCCGCGGAGGAACCGGAAATTCCACCAAAAAACATGGAAGCAACAATGTTCACCATGGCGAGACCACCTCTGATCCAGCCAACCAGCGCGTCGGATAAATCAATCAGACGGTCTGAAATACCGCCTTTTCCCATGATCTCACCTGCTATAATAAAGAAGGGAACTGCCATTAAAGAGAAGGAGAATACTCCCTTAACCATAAGCTGAACCACCTGCATCAGATTAAGTTTTAAATACATCATGGTAAGAACGCTGGAGACTCCGATGGCATAAGCTACCGGCATCCGAAAAGCAATGAAGCCAAAAAATGTACAGAGTAATATAACAATTGCAACGGACTCATTGACCATCTGATCCACCTCCTGTGATTTCGTAACCGGATGGTGTTTTCCCCATCATATGTAACAGATACAGGATGAAACGTTCACTTTGCATTAGCAGCATACAGATACCCGCAATAGGAACCGAGGCATAGAGAACACTCTGCTTACATCCAAGTCCTGACATAATGCTTGACTGCATCAAATTGGTAAATTGCAGTCCGTAAATAATCATAAACAGACTGAATGCAAAGATACAAACATGACTCATAGCCTTCAAAAATCCGATCACCGGTTTTGGAAGAATAAAATCAATCAGCATCACCCGTATATGGGTATCAGTCCTGACAGCGAGGGAAGCACTGATTAATGCCATATATACCATACAAAGCAGGATTGCCTGTTCTCCCCAGCGCGGTGTTATGTGCAGGATATAGCGACAGAATACAACAAAGGATGTGATGCAGATTGAGGCAATGAACACAATCTTGCAAAATGACATAAACAGCCAGTAAACAGTATCATAAAATTTCTTCACGTTATGTCTCCTTCTCTAAAGAGTTATTTCTGAACCTCAATCATTTTTTTCAGTAAATCTTCCATTCCGGCTGTATAGGTTGCCCACACACTTTCACATGCAGACTGGGCTTTCGCTTTATCCTCAGCAGTCATCTCTACTACAGTTACTCCCTTATTTTCCAATTCCTTCTTAAGTGCAGTTTCCTCTGAAACAATCTCTCCTTTATTCCAATCAGAAGCCTTCTGTCCTGCTGCCAACAGAATTTCTTTGTCATCGCTGCTTAAAGCATTCCACTTTGCCTCAGCCATCATAACAATTCCAGGACTGAAGGTATGTCCACTCATCAGGTAGTAAGGTGCGACTTCATAAAACTTATTGGAAGAATATCCAGGTAATCCATTTTCAGCACCGTCAACCACACCGGTCTGAAGAGAGCTGTATAACTCACTGTAGGAAATGGGAGTTGGCTGCGCTCCCAGAGCTGACATGGTATCCATCATAAGTGATGTCTCCGGCACACGGATCTTTTTGCCTTTTATATCATCCAAGCTTTTAATTTCTTTGGAAGTAAAAAGATTACGGGCTCCTTCATCTGTATAGTATAATCCTACCATTCCGGCCCCTACCTCACTTCCTTCTGATAAGAATGCCTGTCCTAAATCCTTATCCTCCAGAACTTTCCACATGGATTCCCTGCTTGTGAAAATAAAAGGAAGTCCGAACATATTCAGTTTTTTAAATCCATAATCAGATAAGGAGTTGGTATTTCCACGGTAAATATCAACGGTACCGCCGCCCATCTGAAGTGCATTTAAACATGTTTTTTCATCACCCAGTGTAGACGCAGAGTAGACTTCGATTTTAATACGCCCCTTTGATATCTCATCTACATATTCTGCAAATTTGTACCCCACTTTTGTGTTAATGTTGTCATCACTGTTTAATTCTGCATACTTGAAAACCAGTTCCGGTTTTGCAGTATCTACTTTTGCCGCTGTTGTCTGTGCTGCTTTTGTTTCTGCCTGCGTTGTCCCAGCAGTCGTAGCAGCTGAATCAGTTTTGCCGGAACATCCTGCCAGGCTCACTGCCAGGGCTGATACCAGTGTCATAGCCAGTAATTTTCTCATGTAAATTCCTCCTGAATTATATAGTTTTTTTGCCAAGACCTACCGTTTACTAAAACGTTTTATTGGCCCCATGTAAAAAGATTATAATATATTCACCTTTTTGTCAATATTATTTTTATATCATTCATTTTTTTGTGCAATTTTACATTTATCTATCCATTTATCGCTTCTAATCATTATACAAAACACCCCCTTATTGGATATTTAACGCTTTTTGTTTATTTTTACTCAAAAAACGTTTTAGTATTTACATTTAAAATTTCATATGGTACTATATTTTTGCATAAGGCAAGGAGAGAAAGGAGATATATCACATGAAAATTACAGTGTCACCAGATATTATTGTGCATGTTTTAATCAACAAAGAGCATTTTACCCGCTTTTCTAACTTTCAGGCACTCTGGCTTCACAAACGCTATCTTGGTTTAATTGCCTTTACTGGACTTTTAACCCTCTTAGGCTGGTTTCATCTAATTACTGGAAGCGTAACACTCTTCCTTCTCTTTGCAGCAACAGGTTTTCTCGTTCCATCTATTTATTTAATTCAATACAAAAAAACTGTAAGCAGGGAAATCAACCGGCTCCACCTCAATCAATCATCTTATGATGCATATACCATTCAGTTGGGAAAGGATGGAGTTATGGCGGACAATAGGAAGGAACGAATCTTTTATTCCTGGCAGGATCTTCGAGCAGCCCACAACTTTGGGGATTGTACCTATCTTTATTACACCCCAAAACGGGCATTGATTCTTCCTGACTGCTGCATCAATAAAGGGACAAAAGAAGAACTATGGGAGCTTCTTTGTAACCATATGCCAAAACAATCAGTAAAGAAATGGAGAAAAGTATTATGAAGATTACAAGGTTTGAAACCTGGTGGGTCAGCAGGGATAAATGCCTGTTTGATAAAAAGCGCCAGGGAGGTGCAAGCATGAACTGGGATGTCATAGCCATACGAATCAGTACCGATACCGGTCATGAAGGAATTTCTACGTGTCTGGCGGCCAGAAGCGGTGCTGTCAGCGAAGCTTATCTCCACGACAACATTGCACCCGTTATCATGGGGCGAGATCCCCACGACCGAGAAGCCATCTGGCATGAGCTTTGGAATATTGACCGGCATCTGACATTTTTTCCGGTCTATCTTCCCGGCCCCATTGATGTGGCTCTATGGGATCTTTGTGCGAAGGAAGCCGGACTTCCTCTCTATCAATACATCGGAGCTTACCGCAAAAGTCTGCCCATTTATGCAAGCGGTAACTTTCATGCTACGGTAGAAGATTATGTAAACGAGGCACTTCACTATAAGGCGCTTGGAGTTCCCGGCTATAAGGCTCACCCCGCCGGTCCTGTTACCTTTGATATGAAAGTTCATAAGGCCCTGCGCGAGGCAGTTGGACCTTCTTATGTCCTTATGAGTGACCCGGTGGCCGAGTATACCATGGGAGATGCCGTTTTGGTAGGCAGACAACTGGAACAGTTAGGATATAAATGGCTGGAAGAACCCTTCCGGGATTTTGAACTCTATAAATATACGGAACTATGCCGCACTCTGGATATCCCCATTGCTGCCACCGAAACCACAAGAGGCGCTCACTGGGGAGTCGCCCAGGCCATTGCCCAACACGCCGCCGATATCGTAAGAGCTGATGTCAGCTGGAAAGACGGCATTACTGGGACTTTAAAAATTGCTCATCTGGCAGAGGCGTTTGGCATAAACTGCGAGATACATACAACAACCATGAACTACATGGACTTAGTCAATCTTCACGTCAGCTGCGCAATCAGAAACTGCGAATATTTTGAATATTTTGTGCCGGAAGAAAATTATCAGCTCCCAATGAAAGGGAAACTTCCCATAGAAAATGGAATCATCACAGTCCCCGATCTTCCCGGAGTGGGAGCAGACCTTGATTGGGAACTAATTGAAAGATCATGTAAAAACTATCAAAAGCTGGAACTGGAATAAAGGAGAACTTCAATGAGAGAATTAGAAGGACGTGCAGGGATTGTAACTGGAGGAAGCAGCGGAATCGGTCTTGCCATAGCCAATACCCTTGCAAATGCAGGTGCTAAGGTTTATATTATCAGCCGGTCAGGCAAGACAAAGGAAGGATACCCGGAAAGTGCTCCGGGAACAGTCCACATAAAAGGGGATATTACAGATTTGAAGAGTATGAAAAAAATATGCAGCGATTTGGCAGCCCTCCATGACGGACATCTGGATTTTCTGATTAACAATGCCGGCGCCACTTACAAATGCCCAGCTGAAACCTTCCCACAGGAAGAATTCAACCGAATTATGGAGGTAAATATTTTCTCTGTTTTCCAAATGAGTCAGCTCTGTTACCCTTATTTAAAGAGAAGCAGTTTCAAGGGACGAATTGTAAACATTTCCAGCATGAGTGCTCATTTAGGATTTTCTCAGGTGGTTCCTTATTGCACCAGCAAAGCTGCGGTATGCGGAATGACCAGAGGACTGGCTGTGGAGTGGGCTCAGGATGGAATCTGCGTAAATAGCATTGCCCCCGGCTGGTTTCACAGCAAAATGCTTGATGATATTATGGACGATGAGAGGGGCGCAAAGATTCTTAGCCGTATGCCAGTTCATGAACTGGGTAATACAGAGGATCTGGGAGCTTTGGCTCTGCTTCTAATCGGCCCAAATGGAAGCTATATGACTGGTCAGGATTACGCGTTAGATGGTGGTGCTCTGGCCTACGGTTATTAATATATTAAAAATCAGGGTTGAAGTATGATGTAGCATCTTCAACCCTGATTTACCATTCCACTTATCTTTCTGCCAAAGCCAGTTCTTCTAATTCTTCTTTGCTTTCCTTTCCTCTCAACCCTAAAACATCAATACTTTGCATATGAACCAACTGATGCATGTCTGGTATCGTCAAAATGCCCCGTTGACTCTGATCTACTCTGATTTACATAACTCTCATGCAGTCTGAATTTTCTAATTTCCTGCTGCAGAATTTCAGCCTGCGCCGCAAGCTCTTCACTGGCTGCAGAGCTTTCTTCTGCAGTAGCCGCATTGGTCTGTACCACTGCAGATACCTGGGACAGCCCCTGGTTGATCTGTTCAATCGCCCCCGCCTGTTCGGTAGATGCGGATTCGATTTCCTTAATCGCCTGTTCCACCATCTGAGCCTTTTCTTTCACTGTGAATAGTAGCTTTAGTGTGTCATCAGCTAGACGCTCTCCATGAGATACCATTGTAACAGATTTTTGTATTAAATCAGCTGTCTGCTTCGCGGCATCTGCTGATTTTGCTGCCAGATTGCGCACTTCGTCAGCAACCACAGCAAATCCTTTTCCTGCATCCCCGGCACGGGCTGCTTCCACAGCGGCATTGAGTGCGAGAATGTTGGTCTGAAATGCAATATCCTCCACAAGTTTTGTGATCTTAGATATTTCCTGAGAGGACTCTCCAATCTCTTTCATTGCAGTATTTAACTCCTGCATATGCTCGTTGCTTTCCACAACTCCCTGCCCTGCCTGATTTACATAATCGGCTGCTTTCTCAACGCTCATTGCATTCTTTGATGCCTGATCGGCTACATTTCCAATGGAAGCGTTTAATTCTTCCAGGGTTGCTGCCTGTTCTGTGGTTCCGCTGGATAACGCCTGGGCACCGTCGGAAACCTGCCCTGATCCGGAATTAACCTGTTCTGCTATGGTTGTGATGGACGAAGCCAGATTGTGGAATTTTTCAACTAATTCTGCCAAAGCTTTCCCAAGAATATCCTCTTCGGAACGAATGGTCACAACAGTTGTTAAATCACCGTCTGCAATTGCCCGGGTCGTCTGGGCCTGTTCAATATTGTTGATAATCATCCGGTCAAAAGCACTGGCCAGGCCCCCGACTTCATCTTTTCTGGCAGCCCAGGCTCTTTCTTTTTCACCTGCGATTTTATCAACTTCAAAATTTCCTACAGCGACCATACTGGCAAATGCCTCAAAAATATAAAGGGGGTAAGCAATGATATCTGACATATATCTGGAAAGATATAAAGAAAGAATGACAGATACGATAGAAATTAATGCAATTACAATTATTATAACCGCCACTTTCCTGGCGTTGGTTTTTTCTACGGCGGCACTTTTATTGGAAATTTTATTAGACAGAGCAGATAAATCATCAAATAATTTGTCTACCTGTTCAGACATTGCAGTATCGGATGCCGCTAATTGAACAGCTGTATTATTAATATCTATGAGCATTTTATTTTCTTCACTGTAAATACGGTTGTAGCTACTATTAACATGCAGCACAGAAACAATTCCCACACCGGCTGTAATTACGGTAAATGCAACAATTAATAGATAGCTGATTAATAGTTTCTTTGCAACTTTCAAATCCTCAAACCACTTTTTCACTTTAACATTCCCTCTTTCATTTATTCCGGATGAACGAATCCGGTTTCCTCTTCTGTATCTACACCCAATTAATTCAATATCATAAAACACCTCCGTTTTTTCTGTCTTTTTAAGCTTTTTCAGTCTTACAAACAATTTTCGCAGTATATCTCATACTGCGTCTTTGACACATAAACACGGGATTAACGGCTGTTTTTCATAATCTTGACGACAATTAAGACGGCGAATAAACCATATGATATTAAATTGATATAGTGGGATAACAGCTAAAAAGAGATTCAGCCTTACATGGATACTGAACTATCACATAATAAATTATGACGCAGTCCCTGACGGCGTACTTTAATGAATAAAAAAATGTTAGATATTATTTTGGTAAAATTATTCTTTATTTCTTGCAATTATAGTCTGAACCATTATATAAACTGATGTTTGACAAAGAAAAACAATTACTTTATAATAAGAAATGTCGAAATATATATAATTTTGCAACCGCAGTATGAGATATACTGCGCAAATAATTACATTTTTTCAATATTTTAATGATTTAATTCGCAAAAAAAATCCCCCATTCAAGATTGTAGCTGAAAATAACTGCATTTTACGTGAAGAAGCAATTACCAGCAGGTAAACATCTCTATTGGAGGATGATTTTATATTCTTTTAACCATACTTAAAATAATAACTGAGTAAGCAGACTGGCCACAATCAGAATGAGCGCACCGCAGATTCTGGTGGCAATCTGTGCAAATGGCAGAAGTTCCATTCTCTTGGCTGCAGAAAGAACTGCGATATCTCCTGTTCCGCCCATGTTTGTTGTGCAAAGCCCCGCAGTAATTGCAGACTCCACCGGATAAAAGCCAACCAGATGGCCGCCTATTGCGGCACCTATGGAAACACTTCCAACTACTACAAATACGAGAAGCAGATACATGGGGCTCACTGCTTTCGCTACTGCACCTAAATCGATCATTGAAATTCCGATTCCCACTAAGAGGGCGCTGGTCCAGTTTTTCATAACAAACTGGGACCACTGGCGGGCAGAATCCTCAAATTTCACGGGAATGAAACCACATGCCTTGCTGACAGCCACCAGAATAATCATCCATGCATAAGAGTGAACTACAGGAACAAATTTATTGATAATAACACCCAGTAAAAAGAAAAACATAGCGGTAATCATACCGATTCCCAATTCTTCCAGACTGACAGAGGTATTCTTCTTTTCATTCATTTCAGAATTGTGATTTCTCATAAGACGGCCGTTTCCAGTTAAACCTGGTTTTACATCTCCCAGCTTTGCAAGGAGTCCGGCGCCTACAATCGCCATTACATTACCCAGAGTAGAAGCCGGTATCATCCGTGATATGATGGCGGCAGAATCTGTGTGAAGTGCTTCCGCATACATGCCGGACAGAGGAACCACCCCGGCTCCCATTCCGCCTCCCATCATGGGAATTGCCACATACATTACTGCATCTATAAAGCCATATCCAACCAAAGCTCCCACAGCACCGACACTTAAGATTGCCATGGTCATTGCGCAAAGAGCAACCGGGAGAAACCGCACTGCTGCTTTTAGCAGAAGTGACCGGTCCATACCAAGAATACTTCCGGTAATTAAGGCTGCTATGTAGAAATTTAGAAATCCGGTTTTATTCATAAACTGGTCTACGTTTTCCACTACGTTTTCCGGAATCAGACCAGTATAAACAAGGGCAGCCGAAGCAAAGATGCACACAATTGCACCACCACCCAAGAAGGTTTTGACTATGGGAAGATTATTTCCAATGATATTAAAAAGTCCCCCAAAAATCATCATAACAAGCAGTGC
>JAQSYE010000149.1 GCA_029256305.1 Lacrimispora sp.
GAAATCCAAGGGAACAAAAGTATTCGCTTTAGGCGGCAAGATCCACAACACCGGTCTGGTAGAAGTTCCTATGGGTACCACACTGCGTGAAATCATCGAAGAGATCGGCGGCGGCATTCCTAACGGAAAGAAATTTAAAGCTGCTCAGACCGGTGGTCCTTCTGGTGGCTGTATTTCTACCGAACACTATGATATCCCTATGGATTACGACAACCTTCTGGCGATCGGCTCCATGATGGGCTCCGGCGGTTTAATTGTAATGGATGAAACCGACTGTATGGTTGATATCGCAAAATTCTTCTTAGAGTTCACCGTTGAAGAATCCTGCGGTAAATGTACTCCATGCCGTATCGGAACCAAGCGTATGCTTGAAATACTTGAAAAAATCACAAAAGGACAGGCAAAACCGGAAGATATCGACCGTCTGGAAGAACTGTGCTATTACGTTAAGGCCAATTCCGCCTGCGGACTTGGACAGACAGCTCCAAACCCGGTACTTTCTACCTTAAAGTACTTCCGTGACGAATACAATGCCCATATTTATGACAAGAAATGTCCAGCCGGCGTATGTAAGGCTCTTCTTTCCTACTACATCGATGCAGACAAGTGCAAGGGCTGTACGCTTTGTGCCAGAAACTGTCCGGCTAACGCCATTACTGGCTCTGTAAAGAATTTACATATCATTGATCCTGATAAATGTATCAAGTGCGGCGTTTGTATGGAAAAATGTAAATTCGGTGCTGTCTATAAAAAATAATGGAGGGAGATTGTATCATGGAGAATATTACTATAAAAATCAATGGCATGGACGTAAGCGCTCCGGCAGGCTCCACCATTCTGGAAGCTGCCAGACTTGCTCATGTTGAGATACCGACTTTATGCTTTTTAAAAGATACCAATGAAATTGCAGCCTGCCGAATCTGTACCGTTGAAATCAACGGAGGCAGACTTGCCGCTTCCTGCGTATACCCAATCAATCCAGGCTTAGAAGTAAAGACCAATACTCCAAGCCTTCGCGAATACAGAAAGAAAACACTTCAGCTGATTCTTTCCAACCATGACCGTTCCTGCTTATCCTGCGTACGCAGCGGAAACTGCGAGCTGCAGACCTTATGTAAGGAACTGGGCGTAGATGCAGATAACTACTTTGACGGTGACAAAACTCCTTCCATTCTGGATGAGAGTGCGGCTCACATGGTCAGAGACAACAGCAAATGTATCCTCTGCCGCCGCTGTACCTCTGTCTGCGAAAAAGTACAGGGAATTGGCGTAATCGGGCCAAATGAACGTGGATTTGCCACATTTATCGGTTCTGCCTTTGATATGGGACTTGGAGAGACCAGCTGTGTTTCCTGCGGACAGTGTATCGCAGTCTGCCCAACAGGCGCTCTTTACGAAAAATCCAGTATTGATGAAGTAACTGCTGCGATTGCTGATCCCACGAAACATGTTATCGTTCAGACTGCACCTTCAGTCCGTGCTGCTCTCGGCGAAGATTTCGATTACCCAATCGGAACCAATGTGGAAGGTAAGATGGCCGCTGCTCTCAGAAGACTTGGCTTTGATAAGATATTTGATACCAACTTCAGTGCAGATTTAACCATTATGGAAGAAGCTCACGAATTCATCGAGCGCGTACAGCACGGAGGGGTACTTCCTATGATCACTTCCTGTTCTCCAGGATGGGTTAAATACTGCGAGCACTACTTCCCGGATATGACAGAGAATCTTTCTTCCTGTAAATCTCCGCAGCAGATGTTTGGCGCTATTGCAAAATCCTACTATGCAGAAAAGATGGGCATAAAGCCGGAAGATATTGTATCTGTCAGCATTATGCCATGTACTGCAAAGAAATTTGAGATTGGCAGAGAAGATCAGGATGCCAACGGCGTTGCTGATGTCGATTATTCCTTAACAACCAGAGAATTAGCCAGAATGATCAAACAGGCTGGTATCCGCTTTAACAACCTTCCTGACGAAGAGTTTGATGCACCTCTTGGAATCTATTCCGGTGCAGGCGTTATATTTGGTGCTACCGGCGGCGTTATGGAAGCAGCTCTTCGTACTGCAGTTGAGACTTTAACTGGCGAAGAACTGGAGAAGCTTGACTTCACTGATGTACGCGGTACAGCAGGCATCAAGGAAGCTACCTACCGTGTAGGCGATATGGATGTGAAAGTTGCCGTTGCTTCCGGTCTTGGCAATGCAAGAGACCTTTTAAACAAGGTTAAATCCGGTGAGGCAGATTATCACTTCATCGAAATCATGGGTTGTCCAGGCGGCTGTGTAAACGGCGGCGGTCAGCCTCAGCAGCCAGGATATGTGCGCAACACAACAGATATCCGTACCCTGCGTGCAAAAGTTCTCTACGATACAGATGCAGCTGCATCCATCCGTAAATCTCATGAGAATCCTGCCATCAAAGAGCTTTATGATACCTATCTTGGCACACCTGGAAGCGAGAAGGCACATCACCTTCTTCATACCAGCTATGTAAAAAGATCAATCAATGAAATTTAAATTTTCAGACTCCTTCTGCATGGTCAGAAGGAGTTTTTTTTGGCATAAAATGGAAATGAAACGAAAAATGCATGGATCGTCATAAATTCTCCATACTATGACTGGAGGTGATGAGACATGAGCCCAAAAGAATTAAATTATATTGAAGATGCTCTCGGACATGAAAATTTTTTAAAAACCCAGTGCCAGGATGCCGCACAGAATTTACAGGATTCTGAGTTAAAAGCCTGTGTACAGCAGCTGCAGCAAAAGCACCAGCAAATTTTTGATAACTTTTATAACTTAGTGTAAGGAGGAAGCACGATGGACGATAAGTGTATTATGGAAAACTTACTCAACACCACGAAGGGCGCCTGTGATTTGTACCTGCACGGAACCCTTGAAGCCCCTACCATGAATGTACACCAGGCATTTGACAATGCGTTAAATGATACTCTGTGCATGCAGGACGATATCTATAAAAAGATGTCCGCCAAGGGATGGTATACCACTGAGCAGGCAGAACAGCAAAAAATTTCCAAGGTAAAGAACAAGTTTACAGGCATGTAAACGAAATTTATCCTTAAAAAGCGCCCCATACCGGAACAATCCGGCTGGGACGCTT
The DNA here is from genome assembly GCA_029256305.1 of Lacrimispora sp. Lineage (GTDB taxonomy): Bacteria > Bacillota > Clostridia > Lachnospirales > Lachnospiraceae > Lacrimispora. The sequence goes on from JAQSYE010000149.1 coordinate 3,125, forward strand.
TTATACTTCACGGATTTATATTTTACTACTGGTGTCTGTGCATCTTAACAGCCTCAAGACCCTGACTTTTCAGATTTTCGTGTACCATTCTGGAGTCGGCCTTGCCAAGTAGTAAATCTCTGGCCTTTTTGGCTTCGCCTTCACTCTTATGCTTGCTTGGACCGCCTACACAGCCGCCCATACAGGCCATTCCCTCCACAAAATCTGCAGGCAGCTTTCCAACCTTTAACAACATCAAAGCTTTTTTGCATTCCGCAGCGCCGTTGCATTTCATGACTTCAATATCAGTATTTTTCCCTGATTCTTTCAGACATTCTAAAACTGCTGCAGTAACTCCGCCTCCGTTGGCAAACCGCTTTCCAAATACGGAAGCTGCCTGATATGTATTCTCCTCCGGCTCCAGCTCAACCTCCTTTGCCACCATCATGGCATGAGCCTCTCCAAGGGTCAAAACATAATCTGCATTCCCTGTAACATTTAAGTCAAGTGCCTCACTTTTCTTGGCGATACAGGGGCCAATAAAGACAGCGATGGTTTCCGGATCCTTTTCTTTTAACATTCGGGAAACTGCACACATCGGAGACACTGTAGTGGACATATTTTCAAGAAGCATGGGATAATGCTGCTTAATCATGTTTACAAATGCAGGACAGCAGGAAGTGGTCATCTTCTTCCCTTCCTGATAAGCTTCTGCCCATTCCGCGGCTTCTGCAGCAGCAGTTAAATCGCCTCCAAGGGCAACCTCCACCATATCCTCAAATCCAATTTTCTTAAGCACCGTTCTCCAGCTTGCCATAGTAATTTCCGGACCATACTGACCCTCAGTCGCCGGCGCAACCATGGCCACTACTTTTTTCCCTGCCCGAATCAGATTAATTACATCAACCATAAAGGTTTTAGAGCCAATTGCCCCAAATGGACAACTGTGAATACACGCTCCGCACTGAATGCATTTGGCTTCATCAATCACAACAATTCCATTGTCATCCATCGTAATCGCATCCACCGGACAGCTTCTTTTACAGGGGCGGGTTAAGTCTGCGATGGCATTATAAGGACATGCCTGGGAACATTTTCCGCATTCCTTGCATTTGTCAGGATCGATATGGGCCCGGTCATGTCCCATGGTGATGGCTCCGAAATTACAGGAATTCTGGCAGGCCTTGCCCATACAGAGCTGGCAGTTATCCGTCACTACATATCTTGCGATGGGACACCCCTCACAGGCAGAATTAATTACCTGCACCACATTTTTTGTATCTCTGCCACTGGGACAGAACCCCTCTGCCAGCCGGACCCTCTCTCTGATAATTTCCCTCTCCCTGTAAATGCAGCACCGAAACTGCGCCTTAGGACCCTGAATCATGTGATAGGGAATCTCGTCCCTTTTCTGTTCCAATGTGCCCTCCCAGGCAAGCTTCGCAACTTCATTTAAAACCTGATGCTTGATGCGAAGTAATGTTGCATCATTCGTTACCATATCGTTCCTCCTTGAAGCTTCCACAAAACGTGGCTATGTGAATATTCTCTATTAATAATAAGCAACTGTAACCGTCTTCCCCATCTCTTCCACCGCATGTTTAAGCTGCTCCACAAGATTCTGCCGGATTCCCAAATCAAAGGGAAGTCCCGGATTCTGGTATGCGCTGTTAATAGCCTTCCCTACATACAGCTTTAATTCTGTACAGTCCTCAATAATCATCTTTGCTACCATGGACGCACCGTTTGGTTTATCCAGTTCCAGGAAAAATTCCTCCGTTACCGATTCATTTTTAACATATCGTTTTAACAGTTTTAAAACCCGGTTTAAAGTCAATACCCCTTCTGTAACCAGTTCAATGCCATCAATGTAAGCAACCGGTGGCAAATCCGGGTCGTAATAATCAAGTGATACCGTCAGTTTCTTCTCCATAGTCCTGGAAACAATATTGGCACTGGTTCCTCCGCAGACAATCCTCTTGGTAGTATCGTCTCCGGTTAAGAAATCCTTTACCATGCATAAATCATCTTCCGGATCCTTTGGCGGCCCTGTCATAAGGTGAACTGGTTTGCTGTCAATCACCCGCATGACGGCGACTGTGGTATCATCTCCGGGCCGGTACTGGTAAAGTTCATCGCATGCCCTACATAAAGCATTGGCAAGACGAACGGCAGATATCGTCAGACGGTACTGCTTCACCGCATAAGAAGCCACATCTTCCCATAGCCAACCAAAATTCAAGAGCTGCCCAACACCTGCATGGATGGTTCCATCACTAAGCAGAATTAAAGCATCTCCCTTTTTTACCCGAAACCGGTATTCATTAATCTTCTTATCCCGGATCACCCGCATGCTGTGAGGAATGGGGACCAGGCTTCCGTCCCTGATAAAGATGCAGCCCGGATTATCAAACTCCACAAGATAGGCATCTCCGTTGTGAAATACCTGAAGAATACTGAAGGTGGAGTAGGCGATCTGTCTCACCTGGCAGACAGGAAGCGTTTCCACAATCGTTTCCACACATTCCTCTAAAGTAGCACCGTTTAGAAACATGGTTCCAAGTATCTTGGAAGTCATGGTAGCCAGTATGTTTGCCTTTACTCCGCTTCCCATACCGTCTGCCAGAATCATAATATTAGAGTCATCAGTATGGAGAAGTTCAACCTTATCTCCGCAAAGTACTTCACTGAATTTATTTAAGCTTTTATAAGCAACGTCAACGGTAACTCCCATCATTTAACCTCGCTTTCACTGCCCTCATCTAACAGAGATTTGCACAGCTTGGTCAGTGTGGTTTTCGTTTCCGCCGTAGTCTCTCCCAGAAGTCCTGCAATCTCCTGAGCCACCATCATCTGCTTATGAATTACCTTCTGAGCCAGATCGATGGTTTCCAGCTTCTTTTCGTACTCCTGTCTGGCCTGTTCTTCTTCCTTCGTTATATCGATAAAGGTAGCCAGCACCACATCTTCCTTGTTCACATAAACAATGTTCTGCAGAGTGGAAATTCTGTATTCTCCGTATGTGACTTTTTTTCCGTGGATCTTCTGGTGGGTATCATAAACCCACTGGAAATCAGAGGTGTCAATCAACTCATACAGATACATATTCAAAGCTTCCTGCCTGGTCTTTCCAAAATACTTTTCACCAACTGCAGAATATTCCAGAATCTTCATCTCTTTATCAACAATGAGTACAATGTTGGGCGATGTTTCCATAACAAGATTGGATAAGGATTCCGCCTTTTCATGCATAAACGGAATACACATATTTAATTCCGCTTTTTTCTGAATGACCGCCACAGCCTTTTCCCTGCACGTGGAATAACCGCATGCTCCGCAGTTTAACTCGTCTTCGGGCCTTGTCTTTCCTGTCTTCTTTAAAATTTCCTGAATCTGAGTTTCCGTAGGTATGAAATCCCTGGGAGCACGATTTAAAAAACGTTTCCCAAATGTGAGAGACCGAAAGATTTCCTGGGTCTCGTCCTCTGGAACCCCGTCTTTTTCAATGGTTTCTTCCATATCAAGCTTTATCTTGAATCTGGATACATGCTCGTGATCTGCCGCCGGCCCCTTGATACAGCCGCCTGAGCACATATTCATTTCAATGAAGCATCCGGTGATCTCACCCCGGAGCATACTTTCACAAAGATCAATACAGTTGCGTCCCCCATGGACATAAAACTTCCGGTATCCATCCCGCTCAGCCTCCGTGGCCAGCACAGAGCTGACAATCCCGTTAGTAACGGGATAGAGACGATTCACTCTTGGATTCATATGAGCAAATGGAATGTCCTCACAATCCTCGATGGTAATCTCCTCTTGGGTAAGCCACCGCTCTATGTCATTGAAATTTAGGACAGCATCAATATAATCCCCGTGCCTTAAGTCCTCAGCTTCTTTCTTCTTTGCAATGCAGGGACCTACAAATACCACCTTGGTATCCCTTCCAAACTCTTCCTTTAACATCTTCCCATGAGCGACCATAGGTGAAACCACCGGCGCCAGATAAGGAATCAGTGCCGGGTAATAAATTTCTATTAAATCATTGACACTGGGACAGCAGGTTGTGATAATATTCTCCATCCCGCCATCCATTAGAAGTCTGGTATACTCTGCAGTTACAACCGCAGCCCCTTCCGAGGTTTCCCTCACATCAGAAAATCCCAGCTTCCTTAGAGCACCATTCACCTGTCCTACAGTTTTATATTGCAACAGCCCCATATAAGATGGCGCCAGAGATATCACTGTTTTATATCCAATATCCAGGAATCCTTTGACCAGATCCAAATCACTGATAAGCGTTTTGGCGGACTGGGGACATACCTGCATGCATTTTCCGCATAAAATGCACTTATCAGACATGATTTCTGCCCGCTCGTCTTTAATCATGACTGCTTTGACTTCACAGTTACGAACACATTTATAGCAGTGCTTGCATTTGGTCGCTTTGAAATCAATAATTGCCATGACTAAAGCCTCCCTAGAATTTCTTTATCAAAAAACTCCTTTGTATCTTCCGGCTTTAATGAATAAATCTGGCCGTCAACCGTTACGCAAACACCATTGACACAGTTCCCGCTGCAAAAGGAACCGTTTAAGTCCACCTGATCCTCTAAATTCTTCTCTCTTACAAGACTTTGAAGCTGGGCTATGATCTCTCTGGAACCCTTTAAATGACATGCACTTCCTATGCATATTGTTACTCTCATGAATATTCTCCCTCCGAATATAATCCCCTGCATAAACTGCCTTTTCGACCATTATCGCATATTGTTATATTTTTATCAATACTTATTTACTGATTGTATGTATTTTATGAAGTACTGAAAAATATAGTTTCCACAACTTTCTGATTTTGTACGTCGATTAGACCACAGGTATTTAGCCGCAGCATTGGAATGACAGGAAGACTGGCAAAGGCAAGTGTCATAAAGGGGTCGATTTCCTTTCCGATCCCAAGCTGTTTCGCCTGTATTTTCAACTGTTCCATTCTTTCATCAACCTGCATTGCAGACTCCGGGCTCATGAGTCCTGCAATGGGCAGCGCCAGCTCTGAAAGAACCACTCCGTCAGCCACAACCGCAATCCCACCCCGGTTGTTCCTCACCGTATTCCCTGCAAGTACCATATCCCGGTCATTTGTCCCTGCTATAATCAGATTATGGGAATCATGGGCAATACTGGTTGCCACCGCTCCCCATTTCAATCCGTATCCGCCAAGGAAACCAAGACCGATATGTCCGGTATTCTTATGGCGCTCCAATACTGCCATCTTTACAATGTCCATGGCTGCAAGAGTGTCAGGATCTTCTCTCATTTTTTTAGTCCAGGGTACAAGCCTTTCTTTTGTAGTCAGCTCTCCGGGAGTTAAACATAATACCCTGATGGTATCTCCCTCTTCCTTCATAACCAGGTCTTCCGGCACAATCTCTTTTAACTGGAAGGAATTCCCCACTATATCAGGTATCGGGCTGTCTGTTTTTATTCCGGCCCTGGAAGTCTCAAGCATTTTTCCGTCTTCTGCTGTTAAAATCCCTTTCCGATAAACTTTGCTGACTGTAAACTCCGTAAGATCAGAAACGACAATCAGATTCGCCTGATACCCGGGAGCAATGGCCCCAACCTCATTCAGCCCGAAATACCGGGTAGCATGATAAGATGCCATGATCACCGCACGCACCGGATCAGCCCCCAGCTTTATCGCTTTTCTGACAATATAATCCATATGGCCCAGTCTTACCAGTTCACCTGGGTGCCTGTCATCGGTTACCAGCATGCAGCGATGATAATAGGGCTCCTCAAACAGAGGAAGCAGTGCCTTTAAATTCCTGGCTGCTGTTCCTTCCCTTATCATCACCCACTGACCCCGTTTGATTTTTTCCACTGCTTCTTCTATGATGGAACACTCATGGTCTGACCGGACACCGGCGGTAATATAGGCATTTAACTGCCTTCCGGAAAGGAATGGACCGTGGCCGTCAATGATCCGCCTGTGATCCCCAGCGCTGACTATTTTCTCCATAATATCAGGATCTGCCTGTATGGTCCCAGGAAAATCCATCAGTTCTGCAAGTCCAAGCACACGTTCCTCTCTGTAAAAAGGGGCAAGATCATCTGCTGTCAAAACAGCTCCGGACTCATCAAGCTTAGCTGCCGGAACGCAGGATGGGAGCATGAAGTATACGTCTAAATCAAGATTCTCAGAGCGTTCCATCATAAACCGTATTCCTTCCGTTCCTGCCACATTGGCAATCTCATGAGGGTCCGTAATGACTGCTAACGTTCCATGAGGTACGACGGTTTTGGCGAATTCCTCAGGGGACAGCATAGAGCTCTCCAAATGGATATGCCCGTCAATCAATCCGGGGCAGACCACTTTACCGCCTAAATCGATCTCTGTTTCTCCTTCATACGAACCAATTCCCACGATATATCCGCCCTCGATGGCGATATCTCCGTCCTCCAGTTCTGAAGTAAATACATTCACCATTCTGGTATTTTTTAATACCAGAGATGGCTTCTTTCTTCCTGACGCAGCAAGAATCCGTTCCGCCAGCATACGATTCATAGGCCCCTACCTCCTCTATTTACCGGCAAGTTTTGTAATTGATGCCGTAATCAGCTGCTTAAACAACGGAGCCACCCTGTCTGCCGTCTCCTGAACTTCTGTGTGGCTTAAGGGTTGATCGATAATGCCGCAGGCCATATTGGTGATACAGGATATCCCGCATACCTTCATACCCATGTGATTTGCAGCAAGCGCCTCACAGGCAGTGCTCATTCCAACCGCATCTGCTCCCAGTACCCGACACATCTGCACTTCTGCAGGAGATTCATAGGCCGGTCCTGTCAGCTGTAAATAAATACCCTCCTGCAGCTC
>JAQSYE010000150.1 GCA_029256305.1 Lacrimispora sp.
GGTTCTCTTTTACGATACCGTTAAATAAACGTTCTGTACATTTGTTGTTCATCTTCCCACCTCCTACTGATTCATATAGTGATGCACATAATACAATGCCGCATTAACTGCATTGGTAGTTGCGCTTGATGTAATGGTAGCACCGCTGATGGCATTGATCTCAGCATCGCCTGCATTACCGGACTTGGTAACAGTGAGTGATTCTGCACTCTTTCCTGTGTACTGGTCTTTGAATGCCGGTTCTTTTGCCTTAAGTCCTAATCCCGGAGTATCGCTGATTGTCAGAAATTCAATTCCGCTTATGGTTCCGTCAGCTTTAATTCCTACAGAAAGGTCAATCGTACCACCATAGCTGTCATCCGAATGAGCGGTGATAACATAACCAAGCAATGTTCCGCTTCCATCTACCGCCTGAAGTGCATTGTTTACGCCTACTTTGCCAAAGTTCTGTGTTGTAAGTTCCGTATTGCAGGTTTCAATGGATGCCTTCATCTTATCATCAGACTTAAAATCAGCCGCTTCCGGAAACACTGCTTTATATGCCTCAATATTGGCAGCAAGAGTCGCTTTTTCAATGGGTGCCTTGGTAATCTGATAAGCACCGCCTAACAGGAAGCCGGAAATCAGAGTAATGACAAATAAAATCAACGCGTCTTTCATATATCCGCCACTCTTCATCTTATTTGCCCTCCTTTCCAAATGCTTTTGGAAGTGAAATCTTCTCGATCAGCGGCACCAGAATATTGCTGATGATGATTGCATAAGACACTCCCTCTGCAGATCCTCCGAAAAGACGGAACAGACCGGTAAGCACACCTAAAAGAATACCAAAGTAAATCTGCCCCTTTGGGGTAACCGGTCTTGTTACATAATCGGTTGCCATGAAGAAAGCACCAAAAATAATACCGCCGCCGCACAAATGAGTCAGCACATACATCAGGTCATGCTGGCCAAAGATAAAGACGAACAGGGAAAATGTAATTAAATAGGCAGCCGGAATCCGAATTGAAATTACTTTTCTGGCGATTAAATACGCAGCACCAACAAGCAGCGCAATGACAGAAACTTCTCCAATGGTCCCTGGAATCCTTCCGATAAACATGGCAGCCACATCAACAGACTGTCCTGCTTTAAATGCCGCAAGAGGTGTAGGGCTTACGACCGCGTCATTATATGTAAACGTGGTCATTGGACCTGCAAAAGAGATCAGAAGAAAACATCTTGCTGCAAGTGCCGGGTTCATAAAGTTCTGTCCCAGCCCGCCATAAAGCTGTTTTACAACGATGACCGCAAATACGCCACCTAAAAATGGCATCCACAACGGGATTGCCGGAGGCATGTTAAGTCCAAGAATCATTCCGGTTACAAGTGCACTTCCGTCACTGACAGTCACCGGTTTTCCCATCAGGGTTTCAAACACATATTCACTTAATACACAGGATAAAATGCTGACAAGCAGAACCAGTGCAGCCTTTACTCCAAACTGATATACACCATACGCAGTAGCCGGGATCATGGCAATTGCAACATCCAGCATTAAATTCTGTGATGTTACCTGATCTCTGACATGAGGTGATGATGATACATTTAATAATTTACTCATACTTCACTCTCCTACGCTTTCTTTCTGCTTGCAATCACTGTTTTGCGCATCTCTTTAAATGCCTGAGTTAAAGGCAGTTTTGCCGGACATGCATACGCACAGCAGCCGCATTCGCAGCATTCCATACCATCTAATTTTACAAATGTATCTATGTCAGATCTTACAGCCGCCTGCATCATCATCTGAGGAATTACGTGGCTTGGGCATACGTTTACACATCTGCCGCAACGGATACAGGCTGTGGGCGCATTAATCGCAACCTCATCCTTAGACATACAGGTAAGAGCAGAGGAAGTTTTTGTAACAGGGATATTCATGTTAAACAACGCCTGTCCCATCATCGGCCCTCCGGAAATCACTTTTTCCGGTTCTGTCTTAAATCCGCCGGAAGCCTCTAACAGCTCGGCATAATTTGTTCCTGTCCTTACATTATAGTTCTGAGGATTTGCTATGGCATCGCCGGTAACCGTAACAATTCTTCTGATTAACGGGGTGGTCTTTGCAACGGCATTGTAGATGGAAATAACTGTATCCACGTTATCCACGATACAGCCTGCATCAGCCGGTAGCATGGAAGAATTGATCTTTCTTCCTGTAACCGCATAGATCAGGGAACGCTCTCCGCCCTGTGGGTATTTTGTCTTTAACGGACAAACCGTAATTCTTGGTTCGTCTTTTACAAGCTCTGTCATCAGCCTGATTGCTTCCGGCTTATTGTCTTCTATACCGATTACGCCTTTTGCATTGTCAAACAGCTGAAGAATGATATTCAAACCTTTTACAATGCCTTCTGGCTCTTCGAGCATCATCCGGTAATCGGATGTCAGATAAGGTTCGCATTCTGCTCCGTTTACAATGATGGTATCAATCTTTGTTTCATCCTTTGGTGTCAGTTTTACGTGTGTGGGGAATCCTGCTCCGCCAAGACCTACGATGCCAGCCTCTTTTACGATATCACGTATCTCTTCTTTTGACAGGGCTTTGGGATCCCTCTCTTTACCAAATCCTTTTATCTCCTGATATTTGCCGTCATTTTCAACAATAATTGACGTTACCATGGAGCCGTTTGCAACCATTCTAGGTTCAATGGTTTTTACTGTTCCTGAAACAGAACTGATCACACAGGCCGAAATAAAGCCACCTGCTTCTCCGATCTTCTGACCAACTAATACCTGGTCACCTGCCGCCACCAGAGGCTTTGCAGGCGCTCCGATATGCTGGGATAGCGGGAACACCATCTCGCCCTTTGGCTGCAGTACCTGCACAGGTTTATTTTCCGACAATTCTTTCCCCTCATAGGTATGAATGCCGCCTTTAAATGTAGCCAAACCCATTAGACTAACCCTCTTTCTCTACAATTCTTTATCTCTCCAGACAAAATTTTCTCATTTTGTCACCGAAACAAGTATAACACACTCTATAAGCCGAAACAATCCAAAATTACATATTGTATACTGTGTTCCGTATGCAATTCCTTCCATTTGCAATGTGAGTTTTCCATTCAATAGTAGAATTCATTGTTAAATGTTAGTCAATGGCGCACTGTAACATTCCTCTTTGTTTTCCTAAAAAAACAATCATCTCCTCTTGTATATATTAAAAAACAAAATAATCAACTTTTCGAACTATTGTTTTTACTTTTATACATTTTACATTGTTAAATTTTTGCTAATTTTTCCCCTTTGTTAGAAAGTTCACATTGTTATTCATAAATATTTTTCATTAATAAACCCTTTTATTTATTAAAAATAATAATAACAAAACAGGAGCATCAGGCATGCTTCGACTGGAAATTCCTTACCATTCATAGCTTTGCCCAATGCTCCCGAACCAATACTCCTAGTAAAACCGATGGATTAATCCAGTTCTACTGCTCCGGTATGAAGCTGATAATATCGGCCTCTCTGCTTTACAAGATCCTCATGATCTCCCCGCTCAATAATCTCACCGTTTTCCAGTACCATAATGGCATCGGCGTTTCTAACAGTAGACAAACGGTGTGCTATGACAAAGGTGGTCCTGTTCGTCATAAGTCGGTCCATTCCACGCTCAATATGCTTTTCTGTTCTGGTATCTACGGAACTTGTTGCTTCGTCAAGAATTAAAATAGGAGCTCTGGAAATGGCTGCTCGCGCGATGTTGAGAAGTTGCCTTTGTCCCTGACTTAAATTAGCCCCGTCTCCTTCCAGAACCGTTTGAAACCCACTGTGCAGTCTCATGATAAAGGAATAGGCAGAAGCTGTTTTTGCAGCTTCAATCACTTCTTCATCTGTGGCATCAAGCCTTCCATAGCGGATATTCTCCATTACGGTTCCTGTGAATAAATGAGTATCCTGGAGCACCATTGCGATGTTTTGGCGAAGGTTTTTCCTTTTTATATTTTGAATATTCACTCCGTCAATGGTGATTTCCCCACCCTGAATATCGTAAAAACGGTTGAGTAAATTCGTAATTGTGGTTTTGCCCGCTCCAGTTGAACCTACAAAAGCGATTTTCTGTCCTGGCTTTGCATAAAGGCTGATCTCTTTTAAGATCACTTTTTCCGGATTATAGCCAAAGGTCACGTTCTTCAACTCCACAAATCCATTCATAGGCTCTAACTCTTTTGCATCTTCCTCATCTGCAACCTCCGGGCTTTCATCCATAATCGCAAATACCCGTTCTGCTCCGGCAAGAGCAGAAAAAACATTGCTGATCTGCATGGAGATCTCATTGATTGGTCGGCTAAACTGTCTGGAAAAGTTTAAAAATACAGTCAGTCCGCCTACGTCAAATCCTTTTATCACGCATAAGAGTGCACCGATACAGGCTGTTAATATATAATTCAACTGACTTAAGTTAAACATCACAGGCATCATGACTCCACCAAAGAACTGGGCATGTATCATGTTGTTTTTTAAATCCTCGTTGAGAATACCAAATTCCTCTTCCGCATCCTGTTCGTGGCAGAATACCTTTACCACCTTTTGTCCGCTGATGGTTTCTTCAATATATCCATTAACTGCTCCCAGAGAACTTTGCTGGGCGGAAAAGTATTTCTGACCTTTTGCGGCAAGTATCCCGGCCGCCTTCATCATAACCGGTATCAGCACCAGGGTTACCAGTGTCAGCCAGATATTCGTATAGATCATTAGAAACAGTGTTCCCACAATGCTTAACGCTCCTGAAAATAGCTGGATTAAGGTATTGCTTAACATCTGACCGATGGTATCCACGTCATTGCTGAAACGGCTCATCAGATCGCCGGTATTGTTGGTATCATAAAACCGTACCGGAAGGGTCTGCATCTTTTTAAACAGATCATCTCTTATTTTTTGAAGTGCATTCTGAGCAACTGTAATCATGATTCTTGACTGGGCATAGTTGGCCGCTACTCCCACAAGGAAAACCGCTGCCATGATAGCAAGCCCTTTTGCAAGACCTGCCGCATCTCCTCTGCTTCCGTCTAACGGTGCAATAAACTGATTCATGATGGGACGCAGCATATAAGCGCCGCCTAAATTGGAAAGAGTGCCGATTACTACACAGATGATTGCAATTGCCATCTGGGCTCTGTATTCTTTTAAATAAGCCAGCAAACGTCTGGAAGTGACGTTGGCATTCTTTGGAGTGCCTTTTTTCATAGGTCTTCCATGCCCTGGTCCTCCCATATCTCTTCCGCCTTTTAGCGTAGAGGCAGACCGGCCGTAACGCCTTTTTAAGCTTTCGATTTTCTTTTGCTCATCCATTATGCTTCTGCCTCCTTTTCCCGGTCTTTTTGTGAATAATATATCTCCTGATAGGCCTCGCAGCTTTTCATGAGTTCTCCATGGTTTCCGATTCCGGCAATTTTTCCTTCATCTAAAACAATTATTTTATCCGCATATTCCACTGACCCGATCCTCTGGGCAATAATGAATTTTGTGGTGTTTTTAAGTGTGGTTGTAAAGCTTTGTCTGATTTTAGCTTCTGTGGCTGTATCCACTGCAGATGTGCTATCATCAAGAATCAGGATTTTAGGCTTCTTTAAAAGGGTTCTTGCGATACAAAGCCTTTGCTTTTGCCCGCCGGAAACGTTGGATCCGCCCTGTCCTAAGTCTGTATTATAACCTTCTTTAAAGCTGGAAATAAATCCATGGGCCTGGGCACTTTCCGACATAAGAATTACTTCATCCATATCGGCTGCTTCATTTCCCCATAACAGATTTTCTTCAATAGTTCCGGAAAAGAGAATATTTTTCTGAAGCACCATTCCAACTCCTTCTCGTAGATTCCGAATGGAGTAATCCTTTACATTGATCCCATCCACCAGAACCTCTCCCTCATTGGCATCATAGAGGCGGGGAATCAGCTGCACCAGAGAGGTCTTACCGCTTCCGGTTGAACCAATAATACCGATGGTCTCTCCAGGATTTGCGGTGAAGTTTATATGATCCAGAACCGGATCCTCTGTTTCTTTTGAATACTGAAAACACACATCCCGAAACTCTACTTTTCCGGCAGTAATCTGTACGGATTTTTGTGAAGCCTGTTCATCGGTTAAGTCAATCTCCGTATCTAAGACCTCTTTCACCCTTTTTAACGATGCCATTGCACGGGAGGCCTGCAAAAACACCATGGAAAGCATCATCAAAGACATCAGAATCTGAACAATATAAATGGTAAATGCAGTTAAATCCCCCACAGGCATTTTGCCTGCAATAATTAAATTTCCTCCATACCATACGACGGCGATGGTAGTGATGTTCATCATCAGCATCATTAACGGCATGGAAGTGACCACTACCTTCATCGCGTTTAAGCTGCCTTCCTTTAAATCCTGGTTGGTCATGCGAAACTTTTCTTCCTCATGCTTTTCCCTGACAAAGGATTTTATGACTCTGACATTGGTCAATGCTTCCTGCACCCCGGAGTTTAAACGGTCAATTTTTTTCTGCATGACCTCAAACCGGGGGAATGCTATAATGAGTATAATTGCGATTAAAATGACCAGAATCGGAATGACCACAAGAAGAATGCTGACCAGCTGCCTGTTCATTAAATATGCCATGATCAGTCCACCTATGAGCATGCCCGGAGCCCGAAACATCATGCGAAGGGTTAACATTACTACATTCTGAATCTGCTGGATATCATTGGTCAGCCTGGTTACCAGAGATCCGGTACTAAAGTCATCAATATTCTTAAAAGAAAATTCCTGAACCTTATGAAAAACATCTTTTCTCAAATCCGTGCTAAAGCTGATGGAGGCTTTTGCGGAAAAATAGGCAGCTCCGATTCCCCCGATTGCCATGACAACAGCGATCAAAACCATGATAATGCCCATTTTTACGATATAGGCTTCATTTCTTTGCAGTACTCCGTTATTGATAATCATGGAAGTCAGCCTTGGCAGCAATATCTCGCCAAAAACTTCCGTGAGCATCAGAATGGGGGCCAGAATAAAAGCACCCAGATAGGGTCTTATATATTTCCAGTATCGCTTCAAGTTGTTATTCCTCTCTTTCTGCCGTGTCCTTTTCTACAGGTATCTGGGATAAATTATCATAAATGCGGTCCAGCACCTGACTCATGTAAATTAAATCTTCGTCGGAAAAGCCCTGAAACATCTTGATTTCTACATTACGGAAATATTCCCGGCTTTTGCCTACCATATCCTTCCCCTTCTCTGTCAGACACAATTGATTCATCCGATTGTCCTCTTTGTCCACGATCCGGGTAATGTAACCTCCTTTTTCCAGCTTCTTTACTGATACCGCAATGGTAGCAGTGGAAACGTAAAGTCGTTTTGCAATCTCCTTCTGAGACACGTTGGAATGCTCCGAAAGCATCATTAAGATCTGATGCTGGCTGCGGTATACCCCGGTCTCCTTCCCCTGCTCATCTAAAATACACCGGTGCATCTTCATGATCTTCATATATCTTGTCATAACGCTGTGCATCGGCGAGCTCATCTCCATTGATCCTTCCGCTCTGAAATGGCACATCGGTTTCATTCTTACGCCTCCTTTTGTTAGCCTGTTAATAATTAGCTAATTAACTATATGGAATTATAGCACCGCCTGTTTCCGTTTGCAATCATATATTTTATGGAATTCAGGCGGCAGGTTCCTTGTTTTTTTGTATGTTTTTGATATAAAATCTCAATAGGCTGCTAGGACAGCCTTAACTTCTGCTGTTCATATTCCTGACGCCGTTTAAGAGGGGTCTGTCTCTCTGCCAGCATATCACGGAACGCTTCTTCAGGGGAAAGCCAGTCCCTGATCTCACTCTTTTCCAGTATCAGCGGCATTCGGTCATGGACAGGCACCACAAAGGGATTGGCATTGGTTGTCAGAATTACAAATCGGTCTTCCTCTCCATGGTGATAGAAACCAGCCAGAAACATGGTGGAGCTATTTTCCCGGTAAAAGGCTGCTTTCTCCTTGTTTTTACTCCATTCATAAAATCCGCTGCATGGAATAACTGCCCTGCGACAAAGGATGCTTTCACGAAACATGGGCTTTTGAAGCACAGTTTCCGATCTGGCATTAAAAATCACACCTTTTTTCTGAAAATCCTGAAATCCCCAGCGCTGCCAGACAGGCATCACCTGACGGTCTTTGTTTATAAGAACCACTGCCTGGCTAGTGGGATAAACGTCGCCGGTAAGATTTTCTCTGTTTATTTTATTGTCAATTTCTTTTACCAGCTTTTCGATCTCCCGCGCTGTCTCATCATCCACATAATACCTTCCGCACACGCTGTTCTCCCTTCTCCGCGCTTTTATTTTGGTAATATCATAACCCATTTACAGGCTTCCATGTAAAAGACCAACTTAAATTCATGGCGTATTCCTCCGATTATAGCTTGGCACTCATACTCTTTTGACGGAATTCCTGAATAATTTTTATTCTCACTATGCCTTACCGTAATCTCTTTCACCGTCTGAATCTCTCCGTCATCGCCTTCAAACTTAAAGCTTAACGGTCTTAGAGTACAGCTGGCTGTAAACCACGCCTTACAGGCTATATGATACATTTTACCTTTTAATTCTCCGCTGTCAATCGCTTCTGCATTAATTCCGATTCCGAAAGAGGACATCCTTCTCACTTCCTGTTTTTATAAAATAGTCTGCCTGTTGTAATCCACAGTCCTTTTTTCCCTGCTGATCCCCCCGCCCATATGGTCCAGACAGCGGGCGACCCCATTCTGGGGTGATTTCAAAAAAGAGGCTCTTATAATAGAATCATTGCCAAACCGCTTTCTGATCTCATCTACTGTCCGGTCAAGGCGCTGTTGCTTTTCATAGTCTCCTGTGTCAAACAGACCGAGCTGCCGTTCGCTTCCTGTTGTAATCTGGGTTGTGTGGATACCAAGGTGGCGGACCGGCAGTTCATCCCACGCCTCATCGAATACCCGGCAGGCTGTCTTAAAGATTTCTTCTGTTATATTGGTTGGGGAAGACAGAACGGTCTGATGGCTGTAATAGTGAAAGTCCCAGTCCTTGATTCCCACGGATAAAACTCCTGCGCGAACTTGATCCGACCGCAGTCTTGCAGCCAGGGTTTCTGCAAGAGATAACAGCACCAGATAGGCATGTTCCTTATCTGTCACATCAAAAGCAATGGTGGTACTGTTGCCGTATCCTTTATTAGGCGGTGGTACCGGTTCTACCGCGGAAAAATCCAGACCATGAGCAAAGCCCCAGATCACCTCTCCCATCTTGCCAAAATGACTTTTTATCAGACCCGGGTCAGTCTCTGCCAGATCTTTGATTGTTTTTATTCCCAGCTGGCTAAGCTTACGAAACGTGGCCCTGCCTACAAAGAACAGTTCACTGACCGGCAAAGGCCATAGCTTTTCCTGGATTTCTCCGGTCCACAGCGTATGAACCCGGTCCGGCTTTTTAAAATCCGATGCCATCTTTGCCAAAACCTTATTATCCGCAACACCGATATTAACGGTAAACCCCAGTTCCTCTCTGATTCTCCTCCCGATTTCCAAAGCGGCCGTCTGGGGATCTCCGAAAATTTCTTCCATTCCTGTCATATCCATGTATGCCTCGTCAATGGAATACTGTTCTACTGTGGGAGAATACTCCTTTAAAAGGCGGATAAAGCTTTGGGAAGACCGCTGGTACAAATTATAATTCGGCGGAACCAGCAAAAGTCCTGGGCACTTCTGCAGCGCCTCCGTAACAGACTGGCCTGTGTGGATGCCATACTTCTTTGCCGGGATGCTCTTAGCCAGAATAATCCCATGGCGCATCGTCACATCTCCTCCCACTGCAGAAGGCACCAGCCGCAAATCCAGATTGCCGGAAAGATGCTTTAAACGATAAACCGCTTCCCAGCTTAAAAACGCAGAATTTACATCGATATGAAAAATAACC
>JAQSYE010000151.1 GCA_029256305.1 Lacrimispora sp.
GGGGATTTCATTCCTAAGATTTCATTGTTGTAACAGGAAATCTGTGCTAAGATAATAGACAAACATGTGTTTTGGGAAAGGAAGAAAAAGTATGTCCCTTCAATTTATTTTGGGCGGATCCGGTTCCGGCAAAACCCGCCGCCTTTATACGGAATTGATCCGGCAATCGGTGGAAGAACCGGATACCCAGTATTTTGCCATCGTACCGGAGCAGTTTACTATGCAGACCCAGAAGGAGATAGTTTCCCTGCACCCAAGCTTCGGAGTAATGAATATTGATATTGTCAGCTTTAAACGTCTCGCCTACCGGATCTTTGAAGAACTGGCAGTGATCAGTCCCCAGGTTCTGGACGATATGGGAAAGTCCATGGTGCTTAGAAAGGTAGCTGCAGACAAGAAAAAGAGTCTGATTTTTTATAAAGAACATTTATCAAAGGCAGGGTTTATATCCCAGCTTAAATCCATGCTTTCAGAGCTTTACCAGTATGGAATTACTCCCGATATGCTTAAGGAGAAGATTCCGGAGAACATAAGTCCTGTGCTGGCTCAGAAACTGTCGGATATTACCGTCGTTTATCAGGGATTTAAGGATTATATTGAAGGCAAGTTTATTACTTCAGAAGAGATTTTAGACGTGCTCTGTAACGTCCTTCCAAGGTCTGAACTGATAAAAAACAGCGTTATCACCTTAGATGGATATACGGGATTTACCCCTGTCCAGTATCGGATTTTAGAACTGTTTTTCCGTTACAGCAAAAAAGTCGTAATTACAGTGACCATGGATCCGGCAGAGAATATGAGCAGAAAGACCGGGGTTCAGGAGCTGTTTTACATGAGCCGCCAGATGATTAAAAAACTGAATGAGCTGGCTAAGGAAACGGGGATAAGCAGGGAGAAGGACATTCTTCTTACGGACCATCCAGCAGTCCGTTTTCTAGAAGAAAAAGAGGGTGCTCCCTGTTCTCTGGATTTTCTGGAACAGAACCTTTACCGCTATACAGGAAGATCCTTAAAAGGACAGCCGGAATCCATTCATCTGTATCAGACGCGAAATCCGTCGGAAGAGGTCGCATTTGTAATACGCTCCATGGAAGAAAACGTCAGAAAGAATGGGCTTCGATACCGGGATATGGCGGTGATAACCGGAAATTTATCCAGCTATGCAAACGAGATGATCCATCAGTTTCAACTGAGCCATGTGCCGTTCTTTCTGGATGATAAAAAGAGCATCTTAAAGAACCCCATGGTGGAACTCATCCGTGCAGCTATAGAGATTGTTCAAAAGGATTTTTCCTATCAATCGGTGTTCCGATATTTACGAACCGGGCTTATTGTTACACAGGATCATATGGATCAGGCGGACAGGCTGGAAAATTACGTGATAGCCATGGGAGTCAGGGGATTTAAAAAATGGGATACCACATTTGAGAGCTGGTATAAGGGAGCCAAAGAGTTAAATATTTCGGAATTAAACCAGTTTAAGGATGAAGTGATGGGTCCCCTTAAACATTTGCGTGATGAATTTAAAAGAGAAGATTCCACGGTAAAAACCATGACTGCAGCAGTGACCGCACTTTTAATGGAGACAGGCATTGAAGAGAAGATGCTGGATTTTGAGAAAAAGTTTCAGGCTATGGGGGAATTTGCTCTAGCGAAGGAATACGGCCAGGTATATGGACTGGTAATGGATTTATTTGACCGTCTTGCAGGGCTGTTGGGCGAGGAGCACGTAAGCAGGAGGGAATACGGGGAGATATTGGATGCCGGCTTTGCTGAGATTAAGGTGGGCGTGATTCCGGCCGCTGTGGACCGGGTCGTAGTGGGAGACATTACAAGAACCCGTCTGGACCATATTAAGGTTCTTTATTTTGTAGGAGTCAATGACGGGCTGGTTCCGGTGAAAAAAGACAAAGGCAGTTTATTTACAGACAGGGAAAGAGGATTTTTGTCTGATCATGCCATAGAGCTGGCCCCCACCTCCATGGAAGAGGGCTTTCGCCAGAGGTTTTATCTGTACCTGGCACTGACAAAGCCGGAGAAAGAGCTGGTGCTATCTTATGCAGCCATGGATGGAAGCGGAAAGAGCATGCGTCCCTCCACCTTAATCGGAGAGCTAAAGAAGCTGTTTCCCGGCTTAAAGGAATCAGCCCCAGGTGAAGCGGGTGTTCCACTTAATTTTCGTGAGGCAAAGAATCAGCTGGCAGATGGTATGAGAGAGTATGGAAAGACTGGAGGGGACGCACGGCTTTTGGAGCTGTTAAAAGCGTTTCTTTCCTCACCAGACCATAAGGATGAAGCAAGACAGCTGGTTGAAGCGGCTTTTTATATCTATCAGCAAAAGGGGATAGGAAAAGCGGCTGCCAAAGCTCTTTACGGTTCTGTCATTAATGGAAGCGTGACCAGGATGGAGCAGTATGCCTCCTGTGCATATGCTCATTTCTTAAATTACGGTCTGGAGTTGATGGAGCGTCAGGAATATGAGCTGGCTGCCATGGATATTGGAAATCTATTCCATAATTCCATTGATTTATGGTTTGCAAGGATGAAGGAAGAGGGCAGGGATTTTAAGACACTGACAGAAGAGAAACGAAGGACGATGGTACACGAATGTGTAACCAAAGTGACGGAGGAATATGGCAATACAGTCTTAAAGAGCTCTGCCAGAAACGCTTACCTTGCAGGTAAGGTGGAGCGGATCACAGACAGAACGGTGTGGGCGCTGTCCGAGCAGTTGAAAAAAGGGGATTTCATTCCTGTGGGGTTTGAAGTATCCTTTTCTGCAGAGGATCATTTAAAAGCCATGAGACTCCCCTTATCAAAGGATGAGTCCGTACATTTAAGGGGACGGATCGACCGCATGGATTTATGCGAAGATGAAGAGGCGGTCTATGTAAAGATCATCGACTACAAATCCGGAAGCACGGCATTTGATTTGACTTCCCTCTATTATGGGCTTCAGCTTCAGCTGGTGGTCTATATGGATGCGGCACTGGAGATGGAAGAGAGGAAGAGGCCGGATAAACAGGTTGTTCCTGCCGGTATCTTCTACTACAATATCAACGATCCGGTAGTGGACAAAGATGGTGAGATGACAAATGAAGAGATATCAGCCAGAATTTTAAGACAGCTTCGCATGAACGGTCTTGTCAATACAGATTTAAACGCCATCGCCCATCTGGATCATGAGATTGAGTCAGAATCCGATGTAATACCGGTTGCCATGAAGAATGGAATTATTCAGGAGGCCCGGTCATCGGTAGCCGGAGGAAATCGTTTTTCTGCCTTAAGACAGTATGTACAGGAAAAACTGAAAACAGAAGGACGGGAGATTTTAGACGGAGTCATTGATGTAAACCCTTATAAACAGGGGAACAAAACCGCCTGTGATTACTGCCCTTACCATGCAGTGTGCGGGTTTGATTTAAAGACCCAGGGATATGGTTTCAGGAAATTTAAGGCCTTAAAATCCGAGGAAATATGGCCGGTTATTGAAGGAGAAACGGAGGAAGGAGAAGAACATGGCAATCACCTGGACAGAGGAACAGAAAACAGTCATTGAAAGCAGAAACAGAAATCTTCTGGTATCGGCGGCAGCGGGAAGCGGTAAAACAGCTGTTTTGGTGGAGCGCATTATCCGAATGATTACGGAGGGAGAGCATCCCCTTAAGATTGATCAGCTTCTGGTTATGACATTTACAAAGGCAGCAGCCGATGAGATGCGGGAGCGAGTGTTAAAGGCGGTGGATGAGAAACTGATGGAACAGCCGGATAACGATCATCTTCAGATGCAGGCGGCCATGATTCCCTATGCCCAGATTACCACTATCGACAGCTTCTGTCTGGGGATTATCAGAGAACATTACAGCCGGTTAGACATTGATCCAGCTTTCCGTGTGGGAGATGAGGGAGAGCTGATTCTTCTCAGGGGAGATGTGATGAAGGAGATGCTGGAGGAATTCTATGAATCAAAGGATTCTTCCTTTGAATGCTTTGTCGAGACCTATGCTTCCGGCAAGACAGACCGTGGAATTGAAGATTTTATCATGCAGGTATATCGTTTTTCCCAGAGTAATCCCTGGCCGGAAGAATGGCTGGAAAACTGCAGAAAAGAGCTTGAATCCTGTGATATGAAACATATGAAGGATACCGCCTGGATGAGGTTTTTAATGGAGGATGCCGCTCTTTTACTTGAGGAGCTGTTAATTCAGACAGAAGCTGCCATGGAGATTTGCCAGGAAGAGAATGGACCAGAAGCATATCTTCCCATGCTGGCCAGTGATGCGGCTATGTTAAGTTCTCTTGGGGAAGCAGAAGATTATGAACTTTTAAACTGCCGGTTAAAAGAGGTATCTTTTGCCAGACTTGCTTCCATACGAAGCAAAGACATCGATCAGGAAAAAAAGGCAGCTGTAACCGCAGTGAGGGATCGGGTGAAAAAGGGAGTTGGTAAGCTTTGCGATTTGTACTGTTTTGAATCTCCTGAAGAAGTGGGCGCAGATATGGAAGGGACGAAAGAATCTGTTTTCATGCTTCTTCACCTGGCAGATGAGTATTCCCGCAGATATCAGGAGAAAAAGAAAGAACGGAATCTGGTAGATTTTAACGATCTGGAGCATTATGCTCTTCAGATTCTTTTAAAGGAAGAGGACGGAATCAGGCTTCCATCGGAAGCAGCTGACGAATTCAGCCGCCAGTTTGAGGAAATCCTGGTGGATGAATATCAGGACAGCAACGAAGTACAGGAAGCACTGATTAACAGCATTTCAAGAGAACGGTTTGGCAGTCCCAACGTTTTCATGGTGGGTGATGTGAAACAGAGCATCTACCAGTTCCGTCTGGCAAGACCCCAGCTGTTCTTAGATAAGTATCAAAGATATTCCACTGAGGAAGGAAGCTATCAGAAGATAGAACTTCACCAGAATTTCCGAAGCAGAGAGCGGGTATTAACCAGCATCAATGAGGTTTTTTATCAGATCATGACAAAAAATCTGGGGAATATCCGGTACACGAAAGAGACGGCGCTTCATCCGGGAACTGTGTTTGCAGAGGCAGATGGCCGTGTGGGAGAGAAGACCGAGCTCCTTCTCATTCATGGTTCTTCGGAACAATTAAAACAGCTGGATGAAGATAGCGCAGATTATACTGGCAGGGAAGCGGAGGCAAAAGTGATCGCCTCTAAAATCAGAGAACTGACGGATCCGGATAACGGACTTCTGGTCTGGGATAAGAACTTAAACAAAACAGGGGGATACAGGATCTGCCAATATTCCGATATGGTTATCTTATTAAGAAGCTTAAGCGGATGGGCGGAGGAATTTGTCAATATTTTGATGAATGAGGGGATTCCTGCCCATGCAGAGCGAAAAACAGGATATTTTTCCGCTGCAGAAGTTGAGACAGTTCTTTCCATGCTGAATATTATTGATAATCCCATGCAGGACATCCCGCTAGCTGCTGTACTTACATCCCCGATTGCAGGAATTGCCGACCAGGAGATGGCTCATATGATGGCTGTATGGAAAAGTGCCGCCAAAAAGGGACAGGATCGTGGAATCTATGGAGCATGGCAGCACTATTTGAGGGAGTATGAAGAAAAGGAAGATGAAACCGCTCCTGAACTCTTTGAAAAGCTTGCAGCATTTACTAAAAAGCTTTCTAAGTACAGGGAAAAAGCCGCTTATCTTTCCATTCATGAATTACTCTATGATATATATGAGGGGACTGGTTATTACGACTATGTTTCCGCCATGCCAGGAGGAGAGGTGCGAAGAGCCAACCTTGCCATGCTGGTGGAAAAGGCGGCCGCCTATGAACAGACCAGTTACAGGGGGCTGTTCCATTTTATCCGGTATATTGAGAATTTGAAGAAATATGATACGGACTTTGGGGAAGCTTCACTTCTGGGAGAAGAGAATACGGTCCGTGTCATGAGCATCCATAAGAGCAAAGGTCTGGAGTTCCCGGTTGTATTTTTGGCTGGAATGGGGAAAAAATTCAATAAACAGGATGCTTATGGAAAGCTTCTCATTGACCCGGATCTGGGAGTCGGAACCGATTATATGGATCTGGAAAAACGGATTAAGACCCCCACCTTAAAGAAACATGTTTTAAAGAGAAAGACAGAACTAAGCGCACTAGGAGAGGAACTTCGTGTTCTTTATGTTGCCATGACAAGAGCGAAAGAAAAGCTTATTATGACCGGATTGGACCGCTATCTGGATAAGAAGTTTGAACGTTACGCCTCCGTTATGAGAGCGCAGGGGCAAATTCCATTTTCATTCCTTTCCGGGGCAGATTCTTATTTAGACTGGCTTCTCATGAGTCTGTCCGGTAAATATTCTCCTACTGGAATTCTGTCTGAAGACGGGCAGGATACAGGGAATTTGATTATGAAGGAGCTGACTGTTTCCGGACTCGTCATGGGGGAGATGAACCGACAGGTAAGCAAGAAACTGACGAAGGAAAGTTTCCTTAGACTGGATACCAAAATAAGCTATGACCAGGATTTTGAAAGAGGCTTAAAAGAGGCGCTTTCCTACCGTTACCCTTATGAAGAGGACATAAGACTCCACACCAAACTCTCTGTTTCTGAACTGAAAAAACAGGGGCAGTTCTTAGATGAAGAGGAGAGCGATTTTCTTCCCACAATTCCTGCTTTTTTAAGAGAGGAAATAGAAGAAGAGAAGACAGGGGGCGTTCTCCGCGGTACGGCTTATCACCGTGCTTTGGAGCTTCTGGATTTTTCAAAGGTGAAGACGGCAGGGGATTTAACCTCTGCACTGGAGGAAATAAAAGGCGATGGACGACTGAATGAAGAAAGCTTTGCGCTGCTCTCCACATCCCAGCTTCTGGCATTTATTAACTCACCGTTAGGAAAGCGTCTGGCAGCAGCCCAGGCAAAAGGACTGTTAAAGAGGGAGCAGCAATTTGTGATCGGGATACCAGCCAGGGAGATGGATGTGGCTGATTCGGATGAACGCATTCTAATACAGGGAATCATTGATGCCTATATGGAGGAAGAAGGACAGCTGGTTTTAGTGGATTATAAAACGGATTTTTTAAGAGAAGGAGAAGAGTCCATTCTTTTTGACCGTTATGGAATCCAGATGGAATATTACAGACGGGCCCTGGAACAGATTACAGGCAAAAAGGTAAAAGAGATGATTATCTATTCCTTTGCGCTGAAAAAAGAAGTTGTAATAAGCTGACCATAAAATCAATAGAATGGAGATGGTGCTATATGATACCTGACAGTGAAGTAAGATTAACCCAGATGACAAAAACAGCCGGTTGTGCCGCGAAGATCGGTCCCGGAACTCTGGCTGGAGTTCTGGAACATTTGCCGAAGTTTCATGACCCCAGTCTTCTGGTTGGTATTGAAACTTCTGATGATGGTGCAATTTATAAGGTGAATGAGGAACTGGCGCTGATTCAGACTCTGGATTTTTTTACCCCAGTGGTTGATGATCCCTATACATTTGGCCAGATCGCCGCTGCCAATGCACTCAGTGATATTTATGCAATGGGGGGAGAACCGAAGGTTGCTTTAAACATTGTGGCGTGGCCAAACTGCTTGAATCCAGCGATTCTGGGCAGGATATTAGAGGGCGGTGCGTCAAAGGTTTTAGAAGCGGGAGCTGTACTGGCGGGAGGTCATTCCATTCAGGATGAAGAACCCAAGTATGGGCTCAGTGTGACAGGATTTGTCCATCCGGATAAGGTTTTTAAAAACTGTGAAGCCAGGCCCGGAGATGTTTTAATACTCACAAAGCCCCTTGGTACTGGAATCGTTAATACTGCTGTAAAAGCTGATTTTGCTTCACAGGATGCGAAAGATGAAGTGATAAAGGTCATGACTTCGTTAAACCGTAAGGCCAAACAGGTCATTGAACGATATGAAGTACACAGCTGCACCGATGTGACCGGTTTTGGTCTGGCAGGTCATTCTGTTGAGATGGCTGAGGGCAGCGGGGTGACCTTAGAAATTTCTGTGAGTGATCTTCCTGTACAGAAGGAGGCATTTGAGCTTGCCAGAATGGGACTGGTGCCGGAAGGGGCATATAAAAACCGTTCCTATACCAGCGAACGTGTGGATTACGCAGATACAGAGGAATATATGATTGATATATTCTGCGATCCCCAGACATCAGGGGGGCTATTAATCAGTGTTTCCAGGGAAGACGGAGAGCGGATTATGGAAGATTTTGCACGGGCAGACATGGAGACATCATGCCGGATAATCGGAAGAGTTACGAAGAAGCAGGACAAATCGGTAAAGCTGAGGAATCATTTATGATTTATCTGGATAATGCAGCCACTTCCCTGCAAAAACCTGAGGAAGTGAGGCGGGCAGTAGCCGATGCCATGCTTCATATGGGAAATCCAGGCAGAGGAATTCATGGCGCATCTCTTGATGCAGCCAGAATGATTTATGATACCCGGAGTCTGATTTCCCAATTGTTTCATGTGGGAAGCCCAGGCCAGGTAGCATTTACAGCTAATTCCACAGAGAGTTTAAACATGGCAGTTGAAGGTATTTTCCGCCCCGGAGATCATGTGATTACCACTATGATGGAACACAATTCTGTACTTCGTCCTCTTTATCGTATGGAAGAAAAAGGGCTGGAACTTACCGTTCTGCCTGTAGATAAGAATGGATGTGTTCATTACGAAGATTTTGAGACTGCAGTCAGGAGCAATACAAGAGCTGTTGTATGTACTCACGCTTCTAATTTAACCGGGAATATCAATGACTTAGACAGGATTGGGAAAATCTGTAAAAAGCATGGAATCCTTTTCCTTGTAGATGCCTCACAGACAGCCGGAGTATTTGAGATTGATATGATGGAAATGGGAATTGATGTAGTCTGTTTTACCGGACACAAGGGGCTTTTGGGCCCTCAGGGGACAGGAGGTATCTGTGTAAGAGAAGGACTTCACATTCAGCCTCTGATTGTTGGAGGAAGCGGAGTGCAGAGTTTTTTGAGAACACAGCCAGAGCAGATGCCAGAGCGCCTGGAAGCCGGTACATTAAATTGTCATGGCATAGCAGGGCTTCATGCAGCACTTCTCTATATCGGTCAGACAGGGATGGATGTTATTCGTAAACGGGAGCAGTTTTTGATGAGACGTTTTTATGAAGGGGTAAAGGATATTCCTGGTGTTATCGTCTACGGGGATTTTACCCCCAAGAGCCTTAATGAGCGGGCACCTGTTGTTGCTTTAAATATTGGAGACTTTGATTCTGGTGAAGTGGCAGATGAACTGGCCGTTTCTTATGATATCTATGCCAGAGCAGGCGCCCATTGTGCACCTTTGATGCATCAGGCGCTTGGAACCGAAACCCAGGGGGCAGTGCGGTTTTCCATGTCTCACTTCAATACAGAAGACGAAATTGATCAGGCGGTAAAAGCAGTAAGAGAACTGAGCAGTTAAGGACGGGAGATATCATGAGGCAGAAAGCGTTAAAGACTGTAGTGACATTTCATACGGTTACAGAAGCGATTGCCATGGAGACGGCGTGTATGAAAGAAAAAATTCCGGGAAGGATAATTCCAGTACCCAGGGAAATTAAAGCAGGCTGCGGACTTTCCTGGGCGATGCCTGTTTCCTGGGAGGGAGACATCAGCCAATGGATGGCAGAAAAAGGATTAATCATGGAATCTGTAGGGGAGTATTTGATTTAAAGGTTAAAATTTTGGATTTATCATTAGCACAAGAAAAATAGTTTGAAAAATACCATATAAATGCTAAAAAGACAGTGTATAACGGTAAATGATTTAAAACAAAATTGGCATTGACATATAGTTTCACAATATGTTATAGTCAACCTGTCAGAGGTCACATAATTTGTTAAGTATCAGTATTCAAAGAAACTTATATATGCTCATAATTGGATGAGTGTTTCTACCAACTACCGTAATAGTTGTCTATAAGTTTCCTCGT
>JAQSYE010000152.1 GCA_029256305.1 Lacrimispora sp.
CCACCGGCAACAAAGGCCCCTGCTGCAGAAACAGATCCTATCTGGGATGTTGTGGGAGATTAATTTTATAACAAATAATAATCAGGAGGAATACACAATGAAAAAAAGAATTATTGTTGCGCTTGCCGTTGCTATGTCAATTGCCTCAGCATCTACAGCTTTTGCTGGTTGGCAGCAGAATGAACGTGGGTATTGGTATCAGTATGATAATGGGGATTATCCAAAATCCGGCATCAGGGATATAGGAGGGACCAACTATGCATTCAACGATCAGGGGTATATGCTGACTGGATGGCAATATATTTCATTTCGCTGGTATTACTTAGATCCTGCCACGGGAGCACAGGTCATAGGCTGGCATCAGGTTGATGGAAAATGGTATTACCTCGATCCATCCAACGGGGGAGCCATGTATACTTATTGGCTTAATCTGGGGAATAACCGTTATTATCTTAATGAAAAGGGAGAGATGCAGACAGGAATATTTTATCTGTCGGATTCGACATCTGGCTCCAATTATGCATATCAGGCCGATGATAACGGAGTTCTGGTTCGCAATACTGTTAAAAATAATGGAAATAAAACGATTAAATATGACGACAATGGTATAATGATGTATCGAAATGGTACCACGAAAACGGTTGCAGATGCAACGGGTGACAGTTCCTGGCAATATGTCCGTAATGCATCGGATATGCAAGACCAGAAAAGTGAAAATAACGAGATAATTTCAGACGAAGCAAAGAACAGACAAAACAGCCTGTACGATGAATATAAAAAGAGAGTCAACGGTGCAAAGAACTCTCAAAAAGAAAACAGGCGAAAAGCATGGGAATCTAAGGTTCGTTTAAAACTGGAGGGATATTTAACAGAAGAAGAAATTGATGAATATATTGAGGCGGTTGAAAAAGGAAGATATCTTAAGTCATCTGCTAAAAAAGTAGTAGAAGAGGAAGAAAAAGAAGAAGACGAAGATATGGATTATTACTATGATAATTATGAAGGCTGACGATCGGAATTATAGATTAATTAAGATTTGACAATTGCCAAATTTAAAATTTTCATACCACCACGGAGAAGATGGGACGTTATGTCACTATCTTCTCTGTTTTTTGACAAAAAATAAGTAACATCGAAAAAATAGAGAAATATTCCGCCGCTATTCTACAAAACAATAAAATCTTGGAACAGTCTCACCATTTTCTAAAGCCTCCGGTTGATATACCGAAAGCAAAATCAACAAATCTGATATTTTTATCCATTCATCCCTATTCCATATAATAATCACTGCTAAAATAAAAAGTCAAAATTAATTTCGGGTTTTAGACCACTGTATGCGGTATGATAGGGTATCCTCAGCATGATATACCGCTGAAATACCGCCCAGCCGACGGCGCACGGGCGTATACCCATTGTCTAAAACAATAAGATTAAGGAGGAGTTATTTATGGACCCATATATTGGTCAGATTCAGCTATTTCCCTATAATTTTGAACCCAGAGGCTGGGTCCTCTGTGATGGAAGAACAATGCAGATCATGCAATATCAGGCGTTATATTCTCTTTTAGGAATTACATTTGGAGGTAATGCAACTACTGATTTTAAGATTCCAGACTTAAGAAATGCAAATCCTCTTGTACCGACCAACCAGATGAAGTATTACATAGCAACCGAAGGGCTGTATCCCATGAGACCATAATTTGCAGCAACCTTGATTCATGGATGGAAAGGAGAGAAGATACATGGATGAATTGTTGATAGGTGAAATCATTCCTGTACCCTATACGTTTGCACCTGCGTACACGCTATTCTGTGATGGGCAGGAGTACCCGGTTCAGCAGTTTCAGATACTATTTGCTTTAATCGGATTTACGTTTGGAGGCAATGGTTCCACTACATTTCGCGTTCCCAATTTAAAAGGGTTTGAACCAAACCCCAATATTCATTATGTCATTGCGACAAATGGTATATTTCCTGATCGGTATTAGTCTAATGCTGGTATCGATGAAAAACTGTATTTCAATTTACCGGAAAGGATTGATGAGATAAATATGGGTATAAATTTGGCTTTAAATGCAGATATAACTGCAAGCAGTTATGTCGATCCTTATGTGCCTGGCAGAGCTGTAAACGGCATAGTCAGTGACCCGACCTCCAGATGGCTGTGTGCTTCTCTGCCGGGGTGGCTGCGCCTTGATTTAAAAAAATCCTGCTGGGTTGGCCAGTGGACAGTGAAAAGTATAGGAAAGAATGCTGGTTGGCCGGAAAATTATTGTATGACATCGTTTCAGCTGGAGAGCAGCTTAGATGGAACCAATTGGACCGCAATGGATACGGTAACCGGCAATACTAATAATATATATACCTGCGTACTGCCAAACCCGGTATGTGCCAGATATTTCAGGCTCTACGTTCCTAATGAGGGGGGATTACTAGCCAATAAATCCGCCGCATCTGTCATGGAACTGGAATTGATCGAAACAGATGTAGCCGTTCTGACTTCACTGGAAATAAAGGATAAGGAAGATCATGCAGCAGCACTGACTCCTGCGTTTCACACAAATACGCTGTCATATACTTCCAATGTCGGATATGATTCTGACTGCATCACAGTGATTCCGGTTGCATCAAAAACTACTGCAGCTATTACGGTCAACGGGCAGGCACTGACAGAGGGAAAAGCTTCTGTTGCGATGATTAACGGATCAAATAAGGTTGAGATTAAGGTAACTTCGGCAGGCGGTTATACAGTGACCTATATGGTGACTGTCATAAGGGCCAGCAGTCCGTATCTGGCTTCTGTGAAATTTACTGGAATCCGTTTTTCCGGATTTGTAAAGACAACGTATAGTTATAATTTGAGTGCCGGTACGCATACCAGTACTTCGGTCACTCCAACTGCGGAAGATTCAGAGGCAGCTGTTTTGATTACTTTAAATGATATTGTATATAACGGGGGGCAGGATATTCCTCTGGACAATGGAATGAATCCGATTAATATTGTTGTTACTTCTAAAACAGGGGTCGACAGCAGAACTTATGTTTTTAATGTAAATAAAACCACATGATTTAATTAACTAATAATTTCTCGGCAACATAAAGTATATAGAAGAAATTTTCTCCTTATGTTGCTGAGAATTATGATGGAGAGAGTGATGTAATGACATTAAAGAAAAATAAGCGTTTTTTAAGCAGCATACTCGTTACGGCGATACTAATGTCTGCAATTCCCGTAAATGTATATGCAGAGACAGGGCAAATATTAAGTTTAGGTGACCAGGATGCAAAGTCAATTGCAGGTTGGGTTGGTGAGACTGATAGTACTAGTGGTTTTGATTTTTCTACTGTTGTGCCTACAGCTAATTGGTACCAAAACAGTAATACTGATTTTGTGCAATATAACTCGCCAACAGATTCTGGTGATGGAACAACGGATGTAATTGAATATAACCCATTTTATAAAACTAAAAATAACATCAAAGGTAAAATATATAAAGATTATCCACTTAATATCCAAGGCTATTATATGCTGTCAGCCTCTTGTGAAATATCAATGCAAGATACCAAAGATATAGGAAAGTTGAATATTGAAGTGTATGATAATACCGCAGGGATTGGTGATCCGATTAATAGCATTTCATCTGCTTCAGCTGAATACAAATCAGGAGAATGGGATACTGTTTTAATTAATAATTTATATCTGACATCACGAGTAAAAATGATTCGGGTAGTTTTAGAGGCATTAACTGATCCGATTGATGAAAACAATTATATTGATTTTGATGGATTTAATGTTTCACTTACACAGGCTGCTGCCCCTCCAATTATCAGTAATCTTGATGGAGATATAGTAACATTTACAGAAGGCAGTGTTCCTGTAAAATTAGACAAAGACAGCAACGTTACAGCAAAGGTGGATACTGATTTCGGCAGAACATATGCTGGAGGTTCGGTTACTGCATCTATATCAAGTAACGGTGTCGTCGCAGAAGATGTGCTGGAACTTGCTCAAACAGATGGAATTGCGCTGTCTGGAGACAATGCTTTCTATAACGGAACTTCAATCGGTACGTATTCAGGAGGCACTTCAGGAACCAATCTATCCATTTTGTTGAATTCAAATGCCAATGATACCAGTGTCGCGGCATTAATAAAAGCAATCACGTACAAAAACACCAATACATTAAAACCAGATATAAAACCAAGAACTGTAATGGTGTCAGCAGCAGATAATACCAATGCATCAGAACCAGTCTATACAACCGTTAACGTGCAAAGTGTAAACTATGCACCGGTCAGAAAAAGTAGTGTGGAAGCATCTGCATCAAGAAGTGTACCAGTTAGAAATCCATATCATCTGAACCTAAGTACAATATTTGATGATCCGGATACAGATCCTTTGACCTATAAGGTAAAGATTAACACTGAGTCTGAAGCGACAGCATTAGAGGATTATTACTTTACTCCTCCTGCCGCAGGCACTTATACACTTATGTTTACTGCCAGTGACGGAGCAGTGGACTCAACAGACACCTATATAGTAACACTGACTGCAGTTAATACAGCACCAGTCAGAAAAAGTGGGGTAGCTGAGTCCAAATCAGAAAACGCAACAGTAGGTACTGAAGTTATTATCGATTTAAATGGAATTTTTGAAGATGCAGATCATGATACTCTAAATTATAAGGTAAAGATTAACGAGCAGCCAGAATCGGCGATAAGCGATAAACTTACCTTCATTCCAGATGGTGTTGGAACGCTAACCCTGGTATTTAAAGTGAATGATGGAATTGCAGACTCGGAGGATACCTATACTGTGATCCTGAATGTGAAGGCACCCAATACGCCTCCCGCAAGAAAATCCATTGTAAATGAAAATGATACAGTCAGCGCAGCAGTTAATAAGGCTTACTCTATTAGCCTGAATACAAAATTTGAGGATATTGATGGTGATAATTTAACTTATAAGGTAAAAATTAACGGAGGAACGGAAGAAACAGCTAATGAGAGCTATTCCTATACTCCCACTGTGGCAGGAACCGATATACTGGTATTTAGAGCTTATGATGGAAGTGCAACTTCTACAGATACTTATACGGTAACACTAACGGCAGTTAACACCATCCCGGCAAGAATAAGCGGAGTAGGGGAATCGGTATCTGGAAATGTGGTAGTCAACAACACGTATGCTCTTGAGTTAAGCCAGATATTTGAAGATGAGAACGAAGACCCTCTGACCTATAAAGTGAAAGTAGACGATGGAGCGGAACAGAGCATTGGCAAGGATTATTCCTTTACCCCAACCGTTGCCGGAACGTATACCCTGGTGTTCAAAGCAAACGATGGAATTTCTGACTCTACGGATATTTACACAGTAACCCTGAATGTGAAGGAACCCAACAGAGCACCAGTCAGAAAAAGCGGAGTAGAAGAATCGGAATCAATTACAGCATTGGTCAATTCTGAGTTTGCTCTGATCTTAAATAATATATTTGAGGATGCAGACAGCGACCCACTGACCTATAAGGTAAAGGTAGACAGCGAACCTGAAGTGGCTGCAAATAAGATCTATTCCTATAAAGTACCTACAGTTGGTACACATACCCTGGTATTCAAGGCCAATGACGGTATCGTAGATTCCACCGAAACCTATACCGTAATCTTTATAGCAACTGAAAACCCTGTCAGATCAATCACGCCCCCTGATCCTGTAACGGGAATTGTTAACGGTACAGCAAAAACAGCTTCTGCACTTGGGCTGCCTGCAAATGTGAGCCTTGTTACTGATATGGGAAGCTTATCGGCCAATGTGACCTGGGATGTGGCAGCCAGTTCCTATGATCCGGATCAGAAGGCAAAGCAGACCTTCGAGGTGGAAGGAACCGTAAGTCTTCCAGCCGATGTCTATAACCCTGACGGAATATCTCTCGATGTAACCGTCAATGTAACCGTAGAAGCAGAAGTGCTGGTGGATAAGGTTCTGGAGAGCATTTCTTCGTTGCCTCCTATTGCAGGAATTGATAATGGCACAGCGAAAACGGCATCAGCACTGAAACTGCCTGAGAATGTCATTCTTGAGACTGATCAGGGAACCGTATCAGCCAGCGTAACCTGGGACGTAGCAGCCAGCTCCTACGATCCGGACCAGAAGACAGAGCAGAACTTTGAGGTGGAAGGAACAGTGAGCCTTCCAATCAAAGTGATTAACCCCAACGGTATATCCCTGAATATAACAGTTGATGTTACCGTCGATGCAGAATCCCCTACAGATAAGATCCTGGAGAAAATCGATTCGCTGCCTTCTATAAAAGGAATTACCAACGGAACAGCCAAAACAGTCACTGCCCTGGGGATCCCCTCCAAAGTTACGCTGGGAACTGATTCCGGAAACGTTCAGGCGGATGTGGTCTGGGATTTGGATTCAAGTTCCTATGATCCGTTCATCAGTGAAGAACAAACCTTTACCGTGGACGGAACCGTAGTTCTTCCAGACAATGTGGTTAATCCTAGTGGAATCCCACTGGAAGTAACCGTTAATTTAACAGTTTTGGAAGAGCAGGAAGAGCAGGAGTATTATACCATTCGGATCAGCGTGACGAAAAAACCCGATAAAGTCAGCTATACATTGGGAGAGGATTTAGACACGCAGGGCCTTGAAGTAACTGAACATCAGAAAGCCAGCCCTTCCAATGCAGTCAGAAAAACAGTTTTATCAGAGGGTCAATATGATCTGGAATATAATCTTACCAGAACAGGAACGCGGACGGTTAAGGTTATCTATTATGGGACCGACCGATATGGAAATGAAAAAGAGTTTACAGATGAGTTTACGGTCAGGGTAAAAGAGCCCCCAAGAGATGACAGCGATGATAGTGACGATGACAGAGAGATCACAGAACCCGGTAAACGAAAGGGCGGAGACAATGACCATTATTATTCCGGTAACTGGCAATCAGATGAAAATGGCTGGAAGATTACCGGAAAAGATGGAAGCAGTCCGACGAACCGATGGGTCTACACCGACTGGAAGGGATCAAATGACTGGTACTTCTTTGACGAAAAAGGCTACATGGTAACCGGCTGGTTTGAATACAAAGGGAATAAATACTATCTAAATCCAGTTAGTGATGGTAAAAAAGGGTATATGTATACCGGCTGGAACATGATTGAAGGAAAGTGGTACTATTTCAGTGAGGCAGCAGATGACACAAAGGGCTCCGTGCTTAGAGATACTCAAACCCCCGATGGACATCGGGTAGGGCCTGATGGAGAACGTATCTCCTAAAATAAACAAATAACAAAGCCCCATATTACCATTTACAGTGTAATAGAATATAAAGTCCCCAAGATGCGAAAAAGAAAGAGAGCATGCGGCACATGATGTGTGATGTGACCCCCATCTGCTCTCTTTCTTTTTTGTTGTAATGCTGATAAATTTATATTGCTATATTTTTCCAGAAATAGTAAAATAAACAAAAATACATAGTTTTTGATCATGAAGGGTTATGGGCCCGGGGGAAAAATTAAGAGCATAATGAAAGCAAAACACAAAAAGAATAGAAACGCCTTATTATTTTTAATCCTGTCAGTATGCATAATATCAGGGCTGGTAAGTATCCGGAATCAATATGTTTCCTATCCCATGTCTGATGGATTTTTAAACCTGTCAGAAGAAGATATGGCTGAAAAGGCTATTCAGCTAAATGGCGCATGGAAGTTTTATGAAGGTTCATTTGAGGATACCGGCTCCCAGACAGCAAACAGTTTAGACGTTCCCGGAACCTGGCGGGGAAAAGTGATAAACGGAGAGAAGCTGGGCAAACACGGCATCGGCGTATATGAACTCCGCGTAAGAGTTCCAGCTCCTGGTGATTACTGCATGAAGCTTAATTATGTATCCAGTGCATACCAGCTTTACATAAATAATAAACTGATTGTGGAAAACGGAAAAATTGGTGTAGATAAGAACACTGAAATTCCAAGCTGGGCCCCTCAGTTTGTTTATTTTCGTGCGGATCAAAACGATCTTGTGATCAGGATTAAGGTATCTAATTTTCATTGTAACAATGGAGGGATTGTACTTCCTGTCTATATTGGAAAGCAGATTCCTCTGTTTCGATTTCACCTTCTTAACCTAATGAAGAACATCGGATTTATGGGTATTCTGGCTGGAATGGCATGCTATTTGTATGTGTTTAACTGGTGCTTAAATAAAAAAGCTCAGTCTGTGTACCTCTGGATTTTTTGTATCTCTGTACTGGTTGCTGCTTCTATTATAGACGGCGAGAGCCTGGTCAGTATCTTACCTTTTCTCACAATAGATGCAGTTCTAAAGACGGAGTATATCTCCTTTATGGTCCAGATTACCTCCATTCAGTTCTATCTGTGGAGCATGTACCCGGATTTGGGGAAAACTCACCCGTTCCGCTTTTTAAAGATTTTGGATTTTTTCTATACAGCCATTCTTATTTGTCTGCCGGTTATGCCAGTCTTGTATGACGATATGGTGTTCATACCGATTCTGTTTATTAATGCGCTTTGTTATTTCATAAAGATTGCCAGGGCTTTTCAATTGAAAAAGCCCAATGCCGGACCTATTTTACTCGGCTATTGTGCATATGTTATGTCCTGTATTTTACAGATTATGGATATCCAACATAATATTGATGTAAAATACTTAAGCGATTTTAATTTCTACTATTTCGGAGTGCTTTTTTTCCTCCTCAGTCAGGGATATGTTCTGGCAGTCAATGTGGAAGATACCTTCCACCAGTCTGAACTTGCCCATGAGATGGAGATTGCCTCTTTACAAGCTCAGATCTCCCCCCATTTCCTGTTTAATATTCTCCATAACATATACTGCCTTATGGATACCAATGTGGAAATGGCAAAAAATATGCTCATGTGTCTGTCTTATTTTTTAAGGGTAAAATACCGGTTTGATTACAGAACTTATACTCTCTATCAGTTAAAGGAAGAGCTGGATCTGGTAAATGCTTATGTGGAGCTGGAAAATGTGAGAATGAACGGTGCCTTAAAGCTTGCAATTGATGCACCTGATGAACTTCTTACAAACGACATTCTACCACTTACCCTTCAGCCCCTTGTGGAAAATTGCATCAAGCACGGATATGATTCAGGTGAGCTGAATATCCGGATCAGGGTTATGGAAAACGGAGAGATGCTGGTAATCAGTGTAGAGGATAACGGAAGGGGAATCAGGCCGGAAATTCTTGAGAACCTTGGCCGGAGCGATGCTTCAAAAAGAGGAGTTGGGATAAACAATATCAATTATCGGCTTAACATATGTTTTCAAAGCAGACTGGTCATTGAAAGCCAGTGGTTAAAGGGAACGAAGATCAGTTTTCAGATACCAAAGAGGGGGTAATGTGCAGGTATGCAGGTTGTAGCCATTGACGATGAAAAAAATTCAATTGAATATCTTACGGATTTGCTGAAGAAAAAAGAGGAGTTCTCTTTGGCAGCGGCATTTTCTGATGCCAGAGAGGGGCTGGCATATTTATTAAGGAACCCCTGTGATCTGCTGTTTTTGGATATTGACATGCCTGGAATTAACGGTATGTACATTGCAGAACAGATCAGCAGTCTTCACCCGCAGACGAAAATCTGCTTTGTAACTGCTTATAATGGTTATGCAGCCAAGGCGTTTGAACTGAATGCAGTGGATTATCTGTTAAAACCTTATACGGAAGAGCGGTTTTTCAAGTGCCTGAATAAATTAAAGAATACCACAGCCGGACAAGATGTATACCAGGAGATCAGCGGGCAATATGAATATAATTTAGACATGATCTGTGGGTTCAAAGAGGAAGATATTGTTTTGATACCGGCAGCTGATATATTTTATATAGAAGCGTTACAAGGGGTTTGTATGATACATACCAGGGATCACGTGTTTCGGGGGAATAAAACCTTGAACT
>JAQSYE010000153.1 GCA_029256305.1 Lacrimispora sp.
AACAGACGCATCCATTCCGGTTCATTTTTTTCCATTGAAATCTGGTTCACAATCTCCGGAGTAATACCAGAGTCCATAAGGAAGGACGGGTCCAGCCTGTCTTTCACATCATAAATAGTGCGGTCAGCCTGGTCGACTCTTGTTTTTTCCTGCTTAAAGTCTTTCATGGAATCCAGCCCCCTTTCCCAGAACGCCAAATCCATCCTGTGTAATTTTTGAAATCAGTTCCTGACCGCCGGTATAGGCTATTTTGCCTCCTTCCAGTACATGTACCACGTCTACATCCAAACCTTCTAAAATTCTGGCATTATGTGTGATGATAAAAAGCCCATTTTTACGGTTTTTAAAGGCACGGATGCCTTTTGTAACAGTACGGACTGCATCCACATCAAGGCCGGAATCCGTTTCGTCTAAAAGAGCCAGCTTTGGCTGAAGCATAAGAAGCTGGAGAATTTCGGTTTTCTTTTTTTCACCGCCGGAAAAACCGACATTTAAGTACCGTTCCGCATAACTGGGATCCATATCCAACGCTTTCATCTGTTCTTTCAGTTCCTTTT
Organism: Lacrimispora sp.; assembly: GCA_029256305.1. Taxonomy (GTDB): domain Bacteria; phylum Bacillota; class Clostridia; order Lachnospirales; family Lachnospiraceae; genus Lacrimispora. Next base: position 558 of record JAQSYE010000153.1, read on the forward strand.
TAAACTGCAGTATCTTTGGCGGACGCTTTTCTAAGGATCCCTTGGCTGTACGGAGAAAATCTTCCAGGGTGACGCCCGGAATCTCCTCCGGAGCCTGGAAGGAGAGAAAGACACCGGCTCTGGCTCTTTCGTCTGCTTTCATTTCTGTTATATCGTTTCCGTCTAAAAGAATCTCCCCACTTTCAATCCGATATCTGGGATCCCCCATAATGGCAGATACGAGTGTGGATTTTCCTGTTCCGTTTGGCCCCATGAGAACATGAAGTTCCCCCGCGCCTATGGTAAGATTAATGCCGTTTAAAATTATTTTATCCTCCACTGAAACTGTGAGATCTTTAATTTCCAGTAATAAATGACTCATATAGTAATCAACCTCCTTTATTCCCGGTTTGGGAATCTAATGGTTAGTATTAGCTAACATATCTTTATGTTTTCATACTATACCAAATTAGTATGAAATGCAAGCCTGATTTTATTTTTTTATAATAATAGTGAGGATTTTGATATTTCAGAACAGTTTGGAGAAATAAGCAGCGACGGCGAGTGGAAGAAATTTCACTTTTTTTCTTGACATCCTTCTGATTTCGGAGTATTATTACCCCAATTGAATAACAATCTTCAGGGCAGGGTGTAATTCCCTACCGGTGGTATAGCCCACGAGCCGCAAGGTATGATTCGGTGTAACTCCGAAGCCGACAGTAAAGTCTGGATAAAAGAAGATGATGCAGCTTTTTCATATTTATGATATATCTGCTGATTAACATGCTCTGAAATGAATAATCATTCATTTCAGAGCTTTTTGCGTTAACAGTCATAAATAATGGATGGATTGCCTAAAAAATGCCCTGAGCCTTGTGTTCAAGGCATTTTTTTTGAAAAGGTGGTGTGATATGGACGACATGGAATGTATGAGTCTGGCCCTGGATCTTGCAAAAAAAGGGTATGGCTTTGTAAATCCCAATCCACTGGTTGGAGCAGTCATTGTAAAGGAGGGCAGGGTGATTGGCACAGGATACCATGAACGGTTTGGGGGTCCCCATGCAGAAATAAATGCCCTTGCCAGCTGTAAAGAATCCCCGGAGGGAGCGACTCTTTATGTGACGCTGGAGCCTTGCTGCCACTATGGAAAGACTCCTCCCTGTACAGAAGCGATTTTAAATGCAGGAATACGAAGAGTCGTGGTGGGAAGTTTTGACCCTAACCCGTTAGTCCAGGGAAAGGGAATTAAAATTCTGCAGGAAAATGGAATTGAAGTCACAGAGGGATTACTGGAATCGGAATGTGACAGGCTCAATGAAGTATTTTTCCATTATATCCAAACGGGAAAACCATACGTTGTGATGAAATACGCCATGACAATGGACGGAAAAATAGCAGCGTATACAGGTGAATCCAAATGGATAACCGGGGAATCTGCAAGGGAAAACGTACACAAAGACCGGCTTCGTTACAGTGCCGTGATGGTGGGAATTGGTACCGTCCTTGCAGATGATCCGCTTCTTACCTGCCGGACAGAGGGAGGGCGTAACCCCCTTCGCATTATCTGCGATACAAACCTGCGGCTTCCCCTTACATCGAAGATAGTGGAGACTGCACATGAGATCCCCACTTTAATAGCAACATCCAGCATGGATCTGCAGGCACAACAGGCCTATCTGAAAGCTGGCTGCCGGATTCTCTCAATAAAACAGTTGGATGGATATCTGGATTTGTCAGAGCTTATGACAAGGCTTGGTGAAGAGAACATTGACAGCATATTGCTGGAGGGTGGAGGTATTCTTAACTGGTCAGCGCTGCAGGCTAGAATCGTGAATAGAGTGCAGACATACATTGCGCCAAAGATTTTTGGAGGATCAAACGGGAAATCACCGGTTGCAGGACTTGGCGTCCCCAGCCCAAACGATAGTTTTCTTCTCAGAAACACTACAGTGACCTATTGGGGAGAAGATATTTTAATTGAAAGCGAGGTAATGCCTTATGTTCACAGGAATCATTGAGGAAACAGGCGTACTGAAGGAGATAAAAAAGGGAGCCCAGTCCGCTTCGCTGACCATACAGGGCAAGGTGATCTTTGATGATCTGGCAATTGGGGACAGTGTAGCAGTAAATGGCGTATGCTTAACGGCTGCAAGCCTTTCTTCCCATACGTTCCAGGCAGATGTGATGCACGAGACCTTAAACCGTTCCTGTCTTGGAAAGCTCCGCCCCGGTGATATTGTTAATCTGGAACGAGCAATGGCAGCTAATGGACGTTTTGGCGGACACATCGTCTCTGGGCATATCGATGGCATCGGTAAGATAACATCCGTTCAAACGGATGACAATGCCATCTGGTACACCATCTCTGCCGACAACAGGATACTTCGTTACATTGTGGAAAAAGGCTCGATCGCAGTAGATGGCATCAGTCTGACCGTAGCTTCGGTTAATCATGCTGAGTTTCGCATATCCGCCATTCCCCATACAGTAAAATCCACCATCCTCTCATACAAAAAGGCAGGCGATCTGGTGAATCTTGAAAATGATGTGATGGGAAAATACATGGAGAAATTTTTATTATCGGCCCCAAATAAACAGCAGTCGGGCGGTATTACAAGAGAATTCTTGACAAAATCTGGCTATTAGGAGGAGTAAGATGTTTGAATATAACACAATAGAAGAAGCGCTTAAATCGCTTCAGCAGGGAAAGATCATTCTGGTAACAGACGATGAGGGACGGGAAAATGAAGGAGACTTCATCTGCGCCGCCCAGTTTGCGACTACAGAGAATATTAACTTTATGGCAACACATGGGAAAGGGCTGATCTGCATGCCCATGAATGAGGAAATGTGCAGACGGTTGGACTTTCCACAGATGATTTCGGAAAACACAGACAATCATTCCACTGCTTTTACCGTTTCGGTGGATCATGTGGATACCACCACCGGGATCTCCGCAGCAGAGCGGTCAATAACTGCAATGAAATGCGTAGACAATACTGCAAAGGCCTCAGATTTTCGCCGTCCCGGGCATATGTTTCCTCTGCTTGCAAAACGAAACGGAGTATTAGATCGGAGTGGGCATACAGAAGCCACTGTAGATCTCATGCGCCTGGCGGGGCTGAAGGAATGTGGGCTTTGCTGTGAAATTATGGCAGAGGATGGTACCATGATGCGCACTCCTGAACTCATAGAGCTGGCAGAAAAGTGGAAGATTCCCTTTATCACCATCGCTGCATTGCAGGAATACCGCAAAAAGCAGGACCGACTTGTGGAGCAGACTTCAGTCAGTGATATGCCTACAAAATATGGGGATTTTAAAGCCTTCTGCTTCATAAACAAACTAAACGGAGAACATCATGTGGCTCTTGTAAAAGGCGAAATCGGAGATGGTGAAAATATTTTGTGCCGTGTTCATTCTGAGTGCCTGACCGGGGATGCGTTCGGCTCCATGCGCTGTGACTGCGGACAGCAGCTCGCCGCCGCCATGACACAGATTGAACAGGAAGGCAGAGGCATACTCCTTTACATGCGCCAGGAAGGCCGTGGTATCGGACTGGTTAATAAACTGCGTGCTTACGCCCTGCAGGACAAAGGCATGGATACGCTGGAAGCCAACCTTGCTTTAGGCTTTGAGGGAGATCCCAGAGAATATTACATTGGTGCTCAGATTCTGAAGGAACTGGGAGTAAAAACACTGCGCCTTCTCACCAATAATCCGGAGAAGGTATATGGGCTGTCCGGCTTTGGTATGGAAATTACGGAACGGGTTCCCATACAGATTCCGGCCAATGACCATGATCTGTTTTACTTAAAAACCAAACAAAATAAAATGGGACACATTTTACATTATTAATCATAAAGGAGAATACACAATGAAAGTTTTTGAAGGAACACTGGTATCAAATAATATTCGGATCGGTATTGTAGCCGCACGTTTCAATGAATTTATAACATCTAAGCTTCTTGGCGGAGCAGTGGATTGTTTAAAACGCCACGGCATCAGTGAGGAGGATATCGAAGTGGCCTGGGTGCCCGGAGCCTTTGAAATCCCACTGATCGCTTCCAAGATGGCAGGCTGCGGCAAATATGATGCAGTAATCTGTCTCGGCGCGGTCATTCGGGGCAGCACAACGCATTATGATTACGTTTGCAGCGAAGTATCCAAGGGGATTGCTCAGGTATCTCTAAGCAGCGGCATTCCGGTCATGTTTGGTGTTCTGACGACAGAAAATATTGAGCAGGCGATTGAACGGGCCGGAACCAAGGCAGGAAACAAAGGATTTGACTGCGCAGCGGGAGCAATTGAGATGGTCAGTTTAATTCGCGGGATACAGGCTTAAACCACAAAGAAAATCCTCCAATAAAGGTTGATTAAACCTGATTGGAGGACGGATAGAACTTTATTTTAATCTGCCAGCAGGTCAGGAGAAAGAGTATTTCCTGACCGAAGCTCCTGGCGTGCGGTCTGGATGAGGGAATCCACCTTTTCTAACTTCTCCAGCAGCTGTTTTTCTTCATCGCTTGTATAAATCACATGATTAATACCACCGTTTTTAATAACAATACGCTTGTCTGCCATTAATGCAAGAAGGGGATCATGGGTTGCCATTAAAACTATCTTATCTGATGTCACAAGAAGCTTTAATGCCTTTTTTCGATCGATTCCTGCATTTTCGATTTCATCAATCAGAACAATGGGAGAGGAGCTTAATATGGCTGTATCTGCAATCATAAGCGCTCTGGACTGCCCACCGCTTAAGCTGGTAACGGGAGTAGTGAGCTCAAACTTTTCTCCTGCCAAATCATTGGCTGCTGCAATAATTTTGTCTATCACAGACTGGGGGTCCTGAACCATACGGCTTTCCGCGTGCATCCGTAAAAATTCCAGTACTGTTAAGTCCATAACAAAGTTCATGTTCTGGGAAAGCTGAGCTACCAGCTTGTTATTTGAGGAATAACGCCACTTCATATCAGGTACCTGGCCATTGATTAAAATGCTGCGTCCAGTAGGCGTGTCACCTTGAGCCGTCCATTCGATATCTGCTAAAAGCCGGCTTTTTCCTGATCCGGTAGGTCCCACAATGGATATAATCTGGGATGTCTCCACAGTCAGCTCCTGAAAGCCTTCCGTTGTTCCTGATTTATCGTGACCGGGTAGAATCGTCAGCGAATGCACCTTCCGGTCATTCTCCATCCCTAAAAACTGGCGCATCTGATCCAGATACACAGGCAGGTCCGACAAAAGCTTTGCTTTATCTATCGCCTGGTCTTCCAGTTCGTCCTCTGAAAAATGATTTAAATATTCCTCAAATGTCTGATTCTCAAATCCATCGATCTTAAGCTTATTCTGTTCAAAGTAAGTCGCAGCAAAAGGATATTCTTCCAGCAGTTTTTTTATGCTTCTATATGTCATTTTTTATCACCACCTAAATCAATTTTCTTTACATTACCCATCTGATAGGCTTCTCCGATTCTTGTTTCTCCCAGACAATAGGAGCACAAAGCAGAGGGCATTGGGAAACGAAGCTGCATTCCCTGGACGGATTGAATGTCCTGGTTTTCATCATAAAGAAGACTTGCCAGTTCGTAAGCTCCCTGACCGGTCAGCCCGTTCACATGCATGGTAATGGCTCTTGGGTTTACAGAGCTGACACAGGAAGCAAATACCTCCCGTTCCGCCTGGGAAACGATGTCTCCTTTGGTAATTACCACTAAATCGGCAGCCTTTAACATCGGACCGATTTTTTTAGGAGTATTGATGCCGGATAAATTATCGATGACACAAACTCCTTTTACTTCTTTTAAATAAGGAGAACAACGGTTGCACAGACCTGCCGATTCTGTAATAAGCAGATCAAGCTTTTCTTCATTTCCCCAGTTTACAACCTCTTCAATATTGGAGGCGAAGAAGTGATCCGGGCACAAGGCGCCGGATAAGCCCTTTTTCACAGGAATTCCCGCTTTTTCATAGGCAACGTCATCATCTGTATAAAGACAGTCAAATTTCACCACACCCACCTTAATGTTTTTCGCATGAAAGGAGGAAATTGTTTTTAATATTACTGATGTTTTACCGGAAGAGGGCGGGCCTGAAAATATAATCAGATTCATAAGAACTCCTTCTGTGTAGCCGTAAAGAACAGCTTTTCTATTTTTTTGATTAATTCTCCAATATCATTGTTGTGAATAAAATCCCAGCCCATCCACATAAACTTCTGGTCTGGTGTTAAGTGATTGTCCACCAGGGGATTGGTAGACGGAAATTTTCCGTTTGAGGAAAGAATATCTCCAATGTCTTTTGAATATAAAAGATCAACGAAAGGTTTTACCTTATCCTTATTCTTTGATTTTGCCAAAAGGAAAATCGGACTGATAATGGCTCCGTCTTTTGGCCATACCGGACGCATGGGGCTTTTCTCATCTGTCATGCTGGCAAAGAAATAGGGGGCGACTGTAATGGTGGGAATCTTATTGCCATCCTTTAACTTATGGGATTTGATCATCTGAGCCGGATGCATGCTCTGTAAAAGGGCCTTCCCCATCTTTTCGATTCCTTCTTCCCCATAAAAACGGTAGATATGAAGCAAAAATGCATTAAACATATCCAGATCTTTCATGGGAAGACTGATGCTGTTTTCAAACTCCGGCTTCATTAAATCTTCCCAGCTCTCAGGGAATGGGCGATCTCCTAAAACGTTTGTATTAACCATGAAAACTGCAGGAACAATTCCGATGATGGCATACTGATTCCGTGGATCCTTCAGTGATAAGTTCTCATTATCGAGATCAGGATTTAACCGTTCGATACCGGAAAAATCTTCAAATACGCCTAAATCCTGATAACCGCCAATCATCTTTTTATCAAAGAACAGGTCAAAGCCTGCAGAAAGATAAAGGTCTGACAGTCCGTCAGGATTTCCATCTGCTAAAATAACACGATCCTTTACATCATCAAGACCCAGGTTTGCTGACTTTAAATGATACTCTACCTCATACCCAAGGGAGCTTTTATTTTCCTCAAGCCAGGATTCAAATTTTTCCAGAAGAGGAATGCGGATGGGGCAGGGCAGTACGCCCTCAATACGAACATCTCCTTTATTTTCCGATTGTGCAGGGGTGAGTCCGTCTGTGAGGCTGGGTGCTTTCTGACCAATAACTTCCTCCAGCTTCTTAATAAAAAGTTCCTGGTTTACCTTTCTCATAGCCAATGCTGTTTCAAGAGAGATGGTTTTTCCAAGAGTTCTGCGCATAACAGGATTACTTAAATTCTCAAAACCATTGGCAATAAAAACCTCAATGGTTTCCGGATAGGTTTCTGTGATATGAAAGATCGTATCAGATGCTTTAAAATAATTTGACATAATGATTCCTTTCTCTATGTTAATTGTAAGTTGGTTTCTGAAATTACGTTTATCATATCATAGTTTCTCTTTTTTGTTTGTTGTAAAAACAACTAATCTGAAATACTTTTGATAGTATTTCTTATTAAGGCACTATCTTTTTCAATCATGAGATAGTATGATGAAATCGTATAAAATTGATTCGCAGAGGGGGAATTGCATTGTTAAAACCAAAAAAAATCACCCTGGTTTATTACTCAGGGACTGGTTGTACAAAAGAAGTCTGTCTGTGTTTCGCACAACAATTGGCAAAGAAGGGACTGGAAAGCAAAATTATCGGCTTGGAGAATCATGATCCTGGGAAATTAAAACAGCCTGATCTCCTTGTGATATTTTCGCCCGTATATGCGTTCCGGTTAGCTTCTATTACCGAAAAATGGGTCAAAGGTCTTCCTAAATCCAATCGCACCATGGTTGCGATCGTACCTGTGTCCGGAGGAGGCGATATCTCACCCAATACAGCCTGCACCATATTCAGCAGGAGGATACTAAAGAAAAAGGGATATCATCTGATCTATGAAAGAATGATTGTAATGCCGTCTAATTTCGGTGTAGATGCCGGAAAAGAAATGAATCAGCAATTAATACACATATTACCGGAAAAAACAAAAGAAATGATTGAAGATATCTTAACTGGAGAACATCGTTTTCTGCTGGCAAAACCTCTGGATCGTTTTTTGGCAATGCTGGGAAAAGGAGAACATCTGGGAGCAAGATTTTTCGGTGCTTCCATTCACCCCAATGGAACCTGCACTCACTGCGGGCAATGCTCACAAAAGTGCCCGACCCGGAACATCAAAATGGATGGGGGAATGCCAAAGTTTGGCTTTCGTTGTATTTTGTGCTTAAGATGCATTTATGGCTGTCCGGTCCATGCGCTGAAACCCGGAATCTTATCCTCTGTTATTTTAAAGGATGGTTTTCATTTGCAGCAATTAAAAAAACAGGAGTCTGAAGAACTTAGTCAAAACCAGAGCAATTTTGATCAGAAAGGTGCCTGGAAGGGTGTCAGTGATTACTTAGAATAAACATATTACAAGGCGGAGCATGTAATCCCACAAAGGAATGCATGCCCCGCCTTACTATTATTTATAGTTTTAAATCAATCCCGCTGGTTTTTGCTTCCATCATAGCATCCACAATAGAAATAATCTGTGCGCCGGCTTCTACTGGAGGCATTCCATTCTTATGGATATTGGAAACCACCGTTCTCTGGGATTCCGGCTTCTTTGTGCTTGATTCATATGCCATATATGCGCTTAAGCTTTCCCCGGTTGCAAGACCTGGTCGTTCCCCTATCAGAATAATAGTGATTTTTGCATTTAGCGCCTCACTGATCCGGTCCATGGTTGCCACCCTGGCAAATTTAACAAAGATTGGATCACCTACGGTATAGCCTTTTTCTTTCAGCCCATCCATAAGCATAGGATAGATATCCGCAAGGTTACAGGTGATGGCTGGGGAGCTAAGTCCATCGCCGGCAATGATCTGCACATCGGCATCGTGTCTACAGTTTTCGCTGATTGTTTTTAACGTTTCATCGGAAAAACGTCTGCCAAGATCCGGTCTTGTTATATATTCATCTTTATTGTTGCATAAACTCTGAACTTTTAAAAATCCCAGCTGGTTCACCACTTTTTCATCCACCTCTGACCAGACCGCATCCATGGCAACTGCATGGTCAGCACGGAATCGGAGATAAGTTTCTGTTTTCAGCCTGGTTCCTGCCTTGCCGACACAGATTCTTGCAGCCGTGGTCTTCTTTAAATTGACGCAGGACTGGAGGTCAGCTGGCTGGTCAATTGTTACCCGATCCGTTAAATCAAGGGATGAGATATCCCTTACAAGGTCCTGGCTCATTTACTTTACCTCCTGTGTGAAAATAGAGGGATCACCGGCGCGTTCGGTCAAATGTCCGTCTTCCATAATCCCAAGTTCTTCCATACGCTTTTCAA
>JAQSYE010000154.1 GCA_029256305.1 Lacrimispora sp.
CCATTTCTTACCTCCCATAGAGTTGTTCTATACTAAATATATCATCAGACGAAGGGAGTATGACTGAAATAATCAAAGGAAAAAGAGAGGCAGTGATTCTATGAAGGACGAAAGAACGTTTCGATATCAATTGGAGGAGTTTGAGCCCTGCAATAAACAGGAAGAAGCGGATAAAAGGCTGTTTCTTAAATGTTTATCAGAAGGAGATTCCGTTTTCCTTCGAGAAAATGAGGCGGCTCATATCTCTGCTTCCGGCTGGGTGGTCAACCAGACCATGGACCGGGTTTTAATGGCATATCATAATATTTATCATTCCTGGGCATGGACCGGAGGCCATGCAGACGGAGAAAAGGATCTTTTGTCCGTTGCCATGAGGGAAGCCAGAGAGGTTTTAACCGTAGATGGGCACGAGAAGAACGGGGCTTACGTACCTTCCCACTTACATCTGAATGTGACCTATTTGCTGAGAGGGGATGACAGGGAAGAAATCAGAACCAAGGAAGACGAAAACAGTAACGTTGGCTGGTTTTCATTAAACAATTGTCTGGAAGCGGTGAACGAGCCCTGGATGAAGGAACGGATTTACAAAAAGCTTATAGAAAAGATGGGAAATCTGAAAATTTAACAGAAAATTGGCATTTATTTTATGATTAGCTGTTTCTATTTTGGGGATTATGATTTATAATAATGGTATCTGAATGGATGAAGTTTTGCCAAATAAGACAGCGAGGTGTTAGATATGAAAATTGTTTATGCAATCGTCAGTTCCGATGATGGAAACCGGGTGACCGACGTTCTGAATGAGCACCAGTTCAGTGTCACCAAACTTGCCACAACAGGCGGTTTCTTAAAAAAAGGCAACTCAACATTAATGATTGGTACCGATGATGGACAGGTAGAAGAAGTCATCACACTGATCAAAGATACCTGCGGAAAGCGCCAGAAAATTACATGCAACGTTCCTGCACCGAATATCGCGTCAGTATCGGCGGGATATATGATGATGCCCATGACAGTCGAACTTGGCGGGGCAACCATATTTGTAACAGATGTAGAGCGTTTTGAGAAAATTTGATGTAGTGACAAAGGGATTGCACAGCAATCCCTTTTCGTAACAGGAGGAATGAATATGTCAGAAACCAAACGAGTATTTATCATTGTACTGGACAGTTTTGGAATCGGTGAAGCCCCTGATGCGGCGAAGTTCCACGATGAGGGCAGCAACACCCTTGGAAGCATCGCAAAAGCAGAGGAATTTGATACACCGAATTTGCAAAAACTTGGTATGTTTAATATTGACGGTGTAACAGCCGGTGAGAAAGAGAAAGAACCAGCGGGCTCCTATGGCAGAATGACCGAGCGGTCCCAGGGTAAGGATACCACTATCGGCCACTGGGAGATTGCAGGAATCATTTCAGAGGAGCCTCTTCCTACCTATCCGGAAGGTTTTCCGAGTGAGGTTCTTGATGAATTTAAGAAGCAGACAGGAAGAGGAATTCTCTGCAATAAGCCTTATTCCGGCACAGATGTGATCCGGGACTTTGGAAAACAGCATGTGGAGACCGGGGATTTAATTGTTTACACTTCTGCAGACAGTGTGTTTCAGATTGCTGCCCATGAGGAAGTGGTGCCGTTAGAAGAACTGTACCGTTACTGTAAGATCGCCAGAGAGATTTTAAGAGGGAAGCACAGTGTGGGCAGAGTGATCGCTAGACCGTTTGCCGGCCAGGACCCTGATTATAAAAGAACGCCCCACCGCCATGACTTTTCCCTTCTTCCGCCAGGCAAAACCATGCTTGACTGCCTGACAGAAGCAGGTCTTGATACCATTGGCGTAGGGAAAATTTACGATATTTTTGCAGGAAAGAACATTCAGAAGACAACATCCATCGTGAACAATACCGATGGAATGGTTCAGACATTGAAAGCGCAACAGGATGACTTCCATGGTCTTTGTTTTGTAAATCTGGTTGATTTTGATATGGTCTATGGACACCGCAACGATGTCAGGGGTTATGCCAGAGCAGCCACTGAATTTGACGTTCAGCTTGGACAGTTTATGGAAGGCATGAGACCGGATGACGTTTTACTTATTACTGCAGATCATGGCTGTGACCCGGGAACTCCAAGCACCGATCATTCCAGGGAATATACCCCGATGCTGATTTACGGACAGGGAATCAAGGCAGGTGTTTCCATTGGAACAAGAGATACTTTTGCAGATATTGCAGCGACGGTGCTGGATTTATTTGGATTAAAGGGAGAGATTGCCGGAACCAGCTTTTTAAGTGAAGTGGCAAAATAACAGGAGGTGTTTCATTGAAGCTGAACGAAACGACGGTCAGGCTGCTGACAGAGGAAGCCTTTCGGGCACAGAAAAGGGCTTATGTTCCTTACTCCGGTTTTATGGTAGGTGCTGCACTTCTTGCGAAGAACGGAACGGTTTACCTTGGCTGTAATATCGAGAATGCATCTTTTTCCCCTACCAACTGTGCAGAACGCACTGCATTTTTCAAGGCAGTGTCTGAGGGCGTGACTGAATTTGATGCCATCGCCATTGTAGGTAATAAAAGAGGGGAAAAGGGAGGCATCTGCCCTCCCTGTGGAGTCTGTCGTCAGGTGATGGCAGAATTCTGTGATCCAGATGAATTCCAGATAATCCTGGCAGCAGAAGAAGAGACTGTTACTTATACATTAAAAGAACTGCTTCCCCTGGGATTTACAAAGAAAGATTTAAATTCCGACTGAAAAATGAGGGAGGTTTTATAAGAGATGAGAATGTATGATTTAATTACAAAAAAACGAGGCGGAGAGACTCTGACAGAGGAAGAGATCCGTTCCATGATTGATGGTTATGTAAAAGGAGAGATCCCGGACTATCAGATGTCTGCTATGCTGATGGCAATTTATTTTAAAGGAATGAGTGATGCTGAGACGGCTGTTCTCACAGATGCAGTGGCCCATTCCGGTGATATGGTGGATTTAACCCCTATTGAGGGGATCAAGGTAGATAAGCATTCCACCGGAGGTGTTGGAGATAAGACGACTCTGGTGGTGGCTCCGATCGTAGCTGCCTGCGGTGTAAAGGTGGCAAAGATGTCTGGCAGGGGCCTGGGTCATACAGGCGGAACTGTGGATAAGCTGGAGTCCATTCCCGGCATGAGAACGACACTGACTGAGGAAGAATTCTTTGAAGTTGTCAATACCACAGGGCTGTCAGTCATCGGGCAGTCCGGCAATCTGGCGCCTGGAGATAAAAAGCTGTATGCGCTTAGAGATGTTACGGCAACCGTGGAAAGTATTCCTCTGATTGCGGCTTCCATTATGAGCAAGAAGCTGGCAGCAGGAAGTGACTGCATTCTTCTTGATGTGAAAACTGGAAGTGGTGCGTTTATGAAGACACTGAAAGACTCTGTGACGCTGGCGGAGAAGATGGTGGCAATCGGAGAGCATGCGGGAAAGAAGACCATGGCTCTCATCACCAATATGGACATTCCCCTGGGCAATTTAATCGGCAACAGCCTGGAAGTGGTGGAAGCTGTGGAGACGCTCAAGGGCAGGGGACCAAAGGATTTGACAGAAGTTTGCCTCAATCTGGCCTCCGGAATGCTGTGGCTGGCTGGTAAGGGAACGGAAGAGGAGTGCATGGCTATGGCAGAGAAAGCCATAGCGGACGGCAGTGCCCTAAACCGCCTGGCCGCCATGGTAAAGGCCCAGGGCGGAGATCCCTCTGTGATCCTGGACCCTTCTCTCTTTGCAAAAGCACCGTTTGAAAGAGAAGTAAAAGCAGTGAAGAAGGGATATCTGGCTCATATGAACACAGAACAGTGTGGAATTGCTTCCTCTATGCTGGGAGCCGGAAGAGTCACCAAGGAAAGTCTCATCGATTATACAGCAGGCATTGCGTTGATAAAGAAGGTGGGGCAGGAAGTGGAGGAAGGTCAGACTATTGCAGTACTCTATACTTCCAGACAGGAACTGTTTGATGCTGCAGAAGAAGAATTCTTAAAAGCGGTCACGATTGCCGATAGAAAACCAGAACCAGAACCTCTTATTTATGCGAGAGTTACCAGAGAAGGCGTGAAAAACCTGATAGGATAGAAAGGATAAAACAATGACCGATTTAGAAATGTTAAGTTATGTAGACCATACCCAGTTAAAGGCTTTTGCAACATGGGAAGATATTAAAGAACTGTGCAGTGAGGCAGTGGAGTATAAAACTGCAACCGTATGTATTCCCCCTTGCTATATCAGCCGTGTACACAAGGAATTTCCAACCCTTGCAATTTGTACAGTCGTAGGCTTCCCACTTGGATATTCCGTGACAGAATCCAAGGTGCTGGAGACGAAAAAAGCCATTGAAGACGGAGCGTTGGAAGTCGATATGGTAGTCAATATCAGTGATGTGAAGAATGGCGAATACAAAAAGGTAGAAGAAGAGATTGCCGAGCTGAAAAAAGCCGCGGGCGATAAAGTTTTAAAAGTTATTATTGAAGCGTGTTATTTAACTGAGGAAGAAAAGATTGCCATGTGCAAGGCTGTTACAGCAGCAGGAGCTGATTATATCAAGACGTCCACCGGATTTGGAACTGGCGGAGCGACTTTGGAAGATATAGAATTATTTAAAAAACATATCGGACCAGAGGTAAAGATCAAAGCAGCCGGTGGAGTACGGACGCTGGAAGATCTAAGGGCTTTCATTGAAGCAGGATGCCATCGCGTAGGAGCGAGTGCAGCAGTAAAACTGGCAGCGCAGAAACAATAAAAGAAAAATAAGACACCCAAAACTATCTGTCAGTATTGAAAAACAAACAGTTTCGGGTGTCTATTTTCTGATAAATCAGCAAAATGCACAAAAAATGTAGGGGTGATCCTTGGCTATTTTTCACGAAAATGTGAGCAATTGCAAAAAACACTGACAAAATACCTAAAAAAGTGTTACACTAGATATATAGCGTTAAATTTTTTTTTGTAACAGTGTGTTGGTATTCTGACAGGAGGAATGAATGATGTTTCAGGTAAATGATTTAGTTGTATTCGGCAGCCATGGGATTTGTGAGGTAAAGGAAATCGGGAATCTGCGCATGTATGAGGCGGATGAGGAGAGGACCTATTACACCTTAAAGCCTCTTTATGAGGAGCACCAAAGTGCCGTCTACACACCTGTGGATAACCGGAAAACAGCCATCAGAGCCGCTGCAACCAGGGAGGAAGCAATGGATCTCATCGATCACATAACCAGTATTGAAGCAATTTGGGTGTTGGATGAAAGAGAACGGGAAGGCATTTTTAAGGCAATTATGCTTAAAAGTGAATGTACCGGATGGATGCAGATAGTGAAGACACTGTATTTGAAGAAGAAAAAAAGACTTGCAGAAGGGAAAAAGAATACTGCAAAGGATGATTTCTATTTCAATAAGGCAGAGGATCTGTTGTATGGAGAGCTGGCAGCAGCTTTGGAAGTGGATAGAGATGGAATAAAGGATATGGTAATGAGCCGTGTCTTTTTAGACGATACAAATTAAAGGACGTCCTCCCGTAATGACTGGGAGGACGCCCTTTCGATTTATTTATAATTCAATTACTTTACGTGATTATTCATGATATGATTCGTTGTACCCTGATGGTAAGACACAAAGAAGAGTTTGTGTTTAACTGTCAGGGTATTTTTTTATTTCTCTTATTGCCATCAGCCAGTCGTTAGAATTTGCAAAATTCCAGGGGTGGTGGGCAATACTAGTTGTCGATCTCTATGGATTTTTAGTCTTAGCGGTACAGGCAGGTAAAAAGTGTCTGGAAAATATAGCTTTATTTAGCATTCCTTGTACATTGTTGGATTAAATATGACATTCCTATCATATAATATTACAAATTATGTTTTTTAGAACATTACCAGATTGGAAAAGTGCCGTTTCATATACTTATTCCGGAGCGCGGCATTTTATCCTTATTATGGAAAATATTATGAGAGGAGCAATGTATATGTATGAAAAAAAGAAAAAGATTTAGGATACCGATGCGGACATTGTACTGTTTTCAAAAACGATTTCTGGCGTTTCTGCTTGCTGCGGCCATGATTCTGACCAATGTAAGTGTAGACACAAGTCAAGTGTATGCAGCCAGTTTATCGGAGCCCGTTACTTTCTCAATGGGTGGTTCGCAGCTTATTAAAGCCATTGAAGATGCGATTGTCAATGGAGATGAGGTGAAGGCGGAGGATCTGGATTTCACCAATGGAAAAATCGCAGAATTTAAGGAACTCTTCTTTGGGAAAGGTAAGATTTACGAAGCGTTTCCTGAACTCCAGGGTGAAGGTATGGATGCACAATTGCGTGTGTTTGTTCGCATACCGGAAAATGCTGATGACATGTATATGGTGACCGGCGATGAAGAGATTGTTTTTCTATATGTAAATAATGGAGAGAATACCATTAGCTGTACTACTGAAATTACCAGGATGGATGATGGTGTGGAAAAGGTTAAAAAGACCAACCGCATTACAGTAAGGAGTTATGAATCAGCATTTGGTAAAGAGGAAGTAAATGTTGTTACAAAGCCAGAACAAACAACTGTAACCGGAGAAACAAAGGCACCGGAGACAGCGACTCCTGCAGAGGCCGAGAAAGTAGTTGAAACAGAGCCTTTGAAGGAAACCACATCAGCAGCAGAGGAAACCATATTAGCACCGGAGGAAATACCGGCGGAACTGCCAGCGGAGACTACAGTTGCTCCGGCAGAAAGCCAGACAGAGGCTCCGGCAGAGGAGACAGCCCAGGAGGCAGTTGAGTCGGAAGAGATTCCTGTTCCTGAGAACGAAACCTCCCAGCCAGTGGCTTCCATTATTCGCCACAATGCACCGATAGTTGCTGCCAATGAGAACGGTGAGGTAGCGCAAGCAGCAGAAGCCATTGTGGAAACAGCTGCTGTTGATCCGGAGAATGAGGTAAAACCAAAGGAGACGGAGTCTTTCGTAAAAGAAACGGTAACGGAAGCGGCGACGCAGGCGGAAACAACGCAGGCAGAAACGACGCAGGCAGAGTCAACGCAAGCGGTAACCACGCAGGCGGAAACGACGCAGGCCGAAACCACACAGGCCGAAACCACACAGGTTCCTGCAGAAAGTCAGTCTTCGACTGCAGGTAAGAACACCGCAGGGGGTACGGTCAATACAGCTACTGGAACGGCTTCTCCATCGGAAAGCAAGCCGGTACCAGAGGCACCAGATCCAGAAACGAAGGCTTCCGCAGCAGGAACAGCCGATTTGGTCGGAATGGGATATTGCTCCACTGCCAAGGCATATACGGTTACAATCAATCAATTAAAAGCGTTTGAAGATTATAATGGATATAAGATTTCGTATACAATCAATCCGGAAGCCAGTGCCCGTATCATCGAAGGACCAAGGGGTGTTGAGGAAGGTCAGGAGTTGACCTTTGGCGTTAAGAATCAGATTGGATATGCGATTGAGGATGTAACGGCGAATGGACAAACACTGAAGTCTGATTCTGCAACAGATAATTCAGATGGTTCACAGACCACCTGGTATTCTGTTCCAGAGGTTTATGAAGATCAGGAAGTCGAAGTTCATATGACGGAGACTGGAGCGCATCCGGAATTTTCATCCGAACTTGTTATGGAAGATGGCACGGTTATTCGTTTGCATGCACCCGAAGGGGTTTTACCCGCTGGCGTAAAAGCATCAGCAGTGGTTGTTAGCGGTATCGGGGATGCCGTGAAAGAAAAGGTTGAAGCTCAGGCAAAAATTGAAGGAGAGACAAAAGAGGTAATTGTCTCACTGTCTTATAACATTGATCTTCTTGACCGCAGCGGCAACAAACTGGATAACCAGATCTGGAATGGTGCTGTACAGGTAACGTTTTCTGGAACTCCGATGGAGGAACACAGTAAGGAAGCGGATACGGTTGAGGTGGTATATGTTGCAACGACGAAGGAGGAAGAGCCACAGTCGGATGTGACAGCGGCGGATGTTACTTCTGTGGAGCCTGTTTCAGATGTATTAAATGTACAGGAAAATGAAGGAATTAATGAGATTACGTTTGAGGCAGAACATTTTTCAACTTATACAATTGTTTTTAAAAAGCTAACAGGTACCCAATCTTTTAAATTAAATATTGTAAAATACGACAATGGAAAGGTGGTTTCTATCGGAACAGATGCTACGCGTACTGGAAATATTTCGCGTAATACACCTGTAGCAATTATAGGTATTGCACCTGATGTAAGTGGATATACATTTGAAAAAGCTACGATAGGAAGCAATTATGTAAGCGGCAATGTGATTCAAAATCTTCAATATACTTCCAAGGGAGCGACATATAAATTACAGTATAATACTACATCATCATCTAATTGGAAGGATGTAGGAAGCAACGATATTTATTTATGGTATTCGGACAATGGTATAACAGTCCAGTTTGATGCCAACGATGGTCAGGGAACAGTATCTCCTCAAAATGCAAAACCAGGGGAGACGATTGATTTACCGAATGGCAGTACCTTGACGAGAGCTAATTACCGATTTATGGGCTGGAGTGAGTCACGAGACGGAGGTAAAATAACTGCCAAGGGTAACGCAGGATATAATGAAGTTTACACGGACACATTTACAATAAATCCTGGCGAGGCTAATAAAACTAAAAAATTATATGCGGTCTGGGCACAATATGCTGGCAATGCATCAGGACGATTATGGATAGCAGTCTTAAGAGATGGCGGAGATCTGCCGGCAGAGCCAAGAAACCAGACGAGTCGCGACTATGTGTTTATTTATAAGGATGATGGTAGATTTTATAAAACCATAGGATATGACGATAATCTATTAAATTATATCAATCCTTTAATAACAGTAACTGGCAAAGAAAATGTGCAGGCAAATTTAAACAATAAGTTTAATCAGGTTACTGCTGGCTGGATTGCATCAAATTTAAATGCTGGTCAGTATATTGAATGGTATGTAATAAAGTATGAGTCAGACGCTTGTGGAACGGAAGGCTGGCATGTGGATGGCATCATTAGAAATAATGAGAGCTATTATGTTGACTATGCCGGAAATGGTAATACTGGCGGCTTAACTCCAGATGGTCATGAGTATAATCTAAACGATAATGTAACTGTAGCAAATGCAGGCGGGTATGAAAGCGGGACCTGGATTCCATTAAAGAAAGACGGTTATGTATTTAACGGTTGGAATACCAAACCTGATGGAAGCGGTGAAGCTTTTAACGAAGGAAGCGCATTCGAACTCACGCAGGAATTTATTAATGAGAATCATTCCGCAACGGCAAACACAGTTACTTTGTATGCACAATGGAGATTAAAAAACAGCGTTCAGATTAATTACCGGGCAGTTGGAGGAGGTAATGTATCTCCTGCGAGTGAATATTTAAACCCCGACATTGGAGATTCTGAAGGTGCTATAGCAATCGCAAACCCGGGTTATAAGTTTATTGGTTGGTATAGTGATCTAGTGAGTACTGTCCCGATGTCCACTACTGATGAGTATACACCAATACGACCGGCTTCTGGATGGGTAAACGGTACAACTTACTATGCTAAGTTTGCAGTAGATGACGCGCAGAGGTTTGCCTATACCGTGAACTACTATATCAATGGAACCACAACTGCAGTACCAGGTCTTGAGCCACGGACGGGAAGTGAACCGGTAGGAACATTTAACTGGAGTAATGAGTCAGTGACAGATACTGGCTATAAGCTGGTGACCAATCCGGCACAGCCAACGAGCATGACAATCACGGCAGCGGGTCCGAACCAACAGACGGTGTATTATGAGATTGATGATGCGCAGAAGTTTGACTATACCGTGAACTACTATATCAATGGAACCACAGCTGTAGTACCAGGTCTTGAGCCACGGACGGGAAGTGAACCGGTAGGAACATTTAACTGGAGTAATGAGTCAGTGACAGATACCGGCTACAAGCTGGTGACCAGTCCGGCACAGCCAACGAGCATGACAATCACGGCAGCGGGTCCCAACCAACAGACGGTGTATTATGAGATTGATGATGCGCAGAAGTTTGACTATACCGT
>JAQSYE010000155.1 GCA_029256305.1 Lacrimispora sp.
CCAGGTAAAATCCATGGCACTTGAAAAGGGATTATCTGTTTTTATCAGCTTTCCCTACGGGAACCATGGAATATCTGCCAGTGACTGGGATATGAAATCAACCCATGTTACAGAGATAGTAAGGCAGGATTCCCAATGTATGTTGCTGAAACGGACTTTGGACAGAGATATCTGCTATGTGGTGGTTTCTCTCGAAAATTGCACCATCCTCCGCTGCGATGCCCACAGTTTTTCAATTGCTTCTATGGGAAACGGCGAGATGGCATTTACGGTCAGCTTTTTAAAGGACAGCGTCTGTAATAGTAAGAGTTCGAAAGAAATATTTGAAAACAGCAGAAGTTTTTGGAAACAGTTCTGGAATCAGGGCGGTGTCATAGATCTTCATAAGAGCAGGGATGAGCGGGCATTGGAACTGGAACGGAGGATTATTCTATCCCAGTACTTACTTGCTATTCAGTCGGCAGGTAGTATGCCGCCTCAGGAAACCGGACTGACCTGCAATAGTTGGTACGGCAAGGCACATCTGGAAATGTATCTCTGGCATGAGGCTTATCTGCCTCTCTGGAATCATACGCAGCTTTTGGATCGGAGCCTTTCCTGGTATTTAGAACACCTGCCACAGGCGCGGGAGAATGCGGCAAGGTGTGGATACCGGGGCGCCAGATGGCCTAAGATGGTGGCGGAATCTGCCATAGACTGTCCGTCTCCGATCGCTACACTTCTAATCTGGCAGCAGCCCCATATCATCTATATGCTGGAGCTGGCCTATCAAGATAAGAAAAGCAGTGACTTTTTGGAACAGTATTATCCGCTGGTAGAGGAAACTGCGGAATTTATGGTTGATTTTGCAGTTTATAACAAGGAACTTGATCGGTATGAACTTTTGGGTCCTGTGATTCCGGTTCAGGAAAATCATGATCCAATGACGACGAAGAATCCGGCATTTGAGGTGGAATACTGGCGTTTTACTCTCAATATTGCCATAGAATGGGCACGCCGTCTAAAACGGGAGGTTCCTGCCTGCTGGAGAGATACAGCGGATAAAATGGCGGTTATGGCAGTAAAAGATGGCTGCTATCTTGCCCATGAAAACTGCCCTGATACCTATGGTACGTTTGCAGGTGATCACCCCTCCATGCTATGTTCTTATGGCTTGATTGACAGCGGAAGAGTAGACGCAAGGATCATGGAGAACTCCTTAAAAAGAGTGGTGGAAAGCTGGGATT
Source organism: Lacrimispora sp. (assembly GCA_029256305.1). Lineage (GTDB taxonomy): Bacteria > Bacillota > Clostridia > Lachnospirales > Lachnospiraceae > Lacrimispora. The sequence goes on from JAQSYE010000155.1 coordinate 1,227, forward strand.
ACACTTCTTTATGGGGATGGGATTTTGCTGTTATGGCGATGACAGCAGTACGCCTTGGGAACCCCGAGTATGCAATTGACTTACTGCTTATGGATACATGGAAAAATCGTTATGTGGCAAGCGGAAACAACTTCCAGGAGGGTCGGAAGGATCTGCCTTTGTATCTGCCGGGCAACGGTTCGCTTTTGCTGGCAGCTGCGCTTATGACAGCAGGATATCCGGGAAGCAGTGAAAAACCCGGCTTCCCTTCAAACGGGCAGTGGGAAGTGGATTATGAAGGGATCTTTCCATTTCCGTATTAATCATAAGATAAACAGGCAGAAGAAAGGTGCGCAGAATATATGAAACCATGGGAAAACGGTTTATTAAGAGTCAGTGATAATAAAAGATATCTTTGTAATGGGGACAAGCCTTTTTTTTGGCTGGCGGATACAGCCTGGCTTTTATTCCAGCAGTGCAGTCTTAAAGAGGCTTATGCGTATTTGAGAAACCGCAGAGATAAGGGATTTACTGTGATCCAGGCAGTGCTGATGCATTCTATGCCCGGTTTGGCGGCCAACAGCCTTGCAGAAGTAGAAAAGGATGTGACAGACCCTGGTTTTTGGGAACATTGTGATAAAATCATTAAAATAGCGGAAGAACTTGGTTTGTATATGGGGCTGCTTCCATCCTGGGGCGCCATGGTTAAGGGCGGTGTTTTGAATCAGGAAAATATAGAAGACTATGCTGTATTTGTTGCAGAACGCTACAAAGAGCGTCCCAATATAATATGGATTATGGGTGGGGATATTCGTGGAAATGAAGGAGAAGAAGTGCACCGGTTGGAGGGAGGGGTATTTAAGAGACTGACACCGGAGAAGCTCATTGGTTTTCATCCGTTTGGCAGAACCTCTTCTTCTTACTGGTTTCATGAGGAGCCATGGCTGGATTTTAATATGTTCCAGTCAGGTCACAGGCGTTACGATCAGGCATCTTTAGGCGCGTGGGATGACAATGCCATAAAGGAAGGCTTTTTCGGAGAGGATAACTGGAAATATGTGGATCACGATCATGGTCATCAGCTGATTAAGCCTACGGTAGATGGTGAACCGTCTTATGAATGGATTCTTCAGGGGCTTCATGTAATGGATCAGCCTTACTGGAGAGAATGGGATGTGCGCCGTTATGCCTACTGGTCTGTATTTGAGGGAGCAATGGGGCATACATACGGGGATAATGCCATTCAGCAGTTTTATAAAGATGGATCAAAGCCCGGAGCTTATGGGGTAAAAGAAGTTTGGCAGGAATCCATGCATCATGTGGGATCAGAACATATGGGGCATTTAAGGAGCCTGATGGAATCTGTGGATTATCAGAAAGGTTGTCCGGCAGAAGAGCTATTGCTATCAGGACAAAAGGAAAAGTACGGAAGAATCGCTGTGTTTGCAGGTCCGGGCTATCTTTTGTCTTATGATTATCTTGGAGAAGCATTTACTGTAGATTTAAAAAGATTTGCGGGGAAAAGCATCCACGCATGGTGGTTCGATCCTGTCAGTGGAGTTTTTAGTTATTTTGCGGATTTCACCGGAAAGGATCAGGCAGAAGTGAAGCCGGTGGCCCGGTTTACGCAAGATAATGACTGGGTTTTAGTAATCCGTGAGGAGGAAAACCAATGATTGAGAATCCTATACTTAGAGGATTCTGTCCCGATCCCAGCATTGTCCGTGCAGGCGAGGATTTTTACATCGCTACGTCTACCTTTGAATGGTGGCCGGGAGTCAGACTGCATCATTCTAAGGACTTGAAAAATTGGGAACAGATTCCCTCCCCTCTCAACAGGAAAAGCCAGCTGGATATGACCGGCGATCCACCTTCTGGAGGAGTGTGGGCTCCCTGTCTAAGCTGGGACGGAGAGCGGTTCTGGCTGGTTTTTACCGATGTAAAGACAAAAAAGGGATTGTTTTACAATACTCACAATTATCTGGTATATACCGATGATATTTACGGAGATTGGTCCGAACCGGTCTATTTAAACAGCGTGGGATTTGATCCGTCTCTTTTTCATGACACAGACGGCAAAAAGTATATTATTAATATGCTCAATGGATTTAAGGGCATCACAGTTCAGGAGTATGATCCGGCAGGCAGCTGTCTGACCGGTCCGGTAAAAAAGGTTTATGAAGGTACAGAGGCAGGCTTTACAGAAGGACCTCATATGTATCACATAGGAGAATGGTATTACTTACTTACAGCGGAAGGCGGTACCAGTTACGAGCACCAGATCACCGTATCACGCAGCATAAGTGTATGGGGACCTTTTGAAACAGATCCCCTGTCACCGGTTCTGACTTCGAATCCTCTTGATGAACGGGGATTGCAAAAGGCGGGGCATGGTGATCTGGTGGATACAGGGCATGGAGAATGGTATCTGGTACACCTCTGCGCAAGAGCCAGAATTACCGGAGAAGGAAAAAAGCTTTGCCTGACAGGACGGGAGACCGCCATACAGAAGGTCTGCTTTCAGGAAGGGTGGCTCCGGCTGGAAGGCGGTGGGAAATACGCTGGGAGAGAAACACAGGAACCGAAAGGGATTTCCTGTTATCCGGTACTGGAGCAGGCTGCAAGAGATGAGTTTGACTGTGCGGCCCTGGGAGTCCGATACAGCAGCCCCAGATTTTTATCGGACGAAAATATGAGTCTGAAGGACCGGTCGGGCTGGCTGAGACTTTATGGCCGGGAATCCTTAAATTCCCTTCATTGTGTAAGCCTGTTGGCAGTCCGCCAGGAAGAGGCTTGTGCATGGGCGGAGCTTGCCATGGAGTTTGATCCTGTGCGCTATGAACAGGCAGCAGGGCTTGCGTATGTGTATGATGCCATGAATTTTTACCTGCTTGTAAAAAGCCGGCTTGAAACAGGAGAGACTGTTTTGCGCATCATCAGCAGCGATACAGGGAACTGCAGCTATTTGTCGGAACCGGTTCTCATTCCTGAGACAGGGCTTTTAAAGCTGCGGGCACAGACAGATAAAGAGGGAGCACACGTGCTGTTTTTTTACTGTGCACAGGGAGAGGACTGGAAACAGGCAGGCGAAGCTTATTCCACAGAAATATTGACAGACGAGCACTGCCGTGGCTTTACAGGCGCTCAGTTTGGCATGTATTGCCATGATGTGAGCGGCGGCAGACGCTATGCTGATTTTGATTACTTTGAATATGAAAACGGATACAAACACAGATAATATAGGGGAAAGAAGCAATGATGAAACCAGAAGAAAGAATCCGGGAGTACGTCCTGGAGCATACGGAAGAGATCTTAAAGCAGCCCAGGGCATTTCTACGCTATCCCTTTGTGGATCCGGGCTCCGTCTATGACGGAAACTTATGGGACTGGGACAGCTACTGGTCTGTATACGGCTTGCTTCAGTTAATGGATCATTTTAGCGATGATCTTAAGGAACGTGTATTGACTCATGCAAAAGGAAATGTACTGAACTTTTTTGATCATCAGCTGGAGGATGGTTATATTCCAATGATGATTGAAGTGGGGCGCTGGGATGAACCGTATTTGAATATGAAGCATAAGGAAGGTGTACGCATGAACATGCACAAACCTTATCTTTGCAGCCAGATATGTCTCATCAGCGGTTACACAGGCGATTATGAATGGGCGATCCCATATTTAAACCAGCTTCATCGTTATTTTGAATGCTATCGCAGGGAGTATTTCCATGAGAAAACAGGGCTGTATGTATGGGCAAATGACATTATGATCGGCGTTGATAACGATCCTGCCACTTTTGGGAAGGCAGACGATACGACTGCCAATATCTTCTTGAACAGCTTTATGATACCGGAACTGGAGAATATGGCACTGCTTCTTGATCAGGTGAATGCAAGTAACCTGGAGACAGATGGACCGGCTGCTGCAGAATACTTAGAACGGGCAAGGCAGCTAAGATTAGCGGTACAGGCGGAATGCTGGGATGAACGGGACAGTTATTTTTATACGGTAGATGTGGATGTAAAAACAAGAAGCTATGACTGGTTCCATAAAGGACTGGGTGTGTTCTGGAACAGTCTGCCCATCCGAATCCGGTCGTGGTCGGGACTGATTCCTCTCTATGTGGGAGCGGCTACTGATGAACAGGCCAAAAAGCTGGCGGCTCACGTCATGGACAAGCAGCTCTTTTTCTCTCCGTTTGGAATTACTACTCTGGCAAGAAATGAAAAAATGTTTGACTTGTCAGCAACCAATAACCCCTCCAACTGGCTGGGACCTGTGTGGATTGTGGCAAATTACGTAGTTTTCCACGGACTGATGCGTTATGGCTACCGGCAGGAGGCTGAGACCATATGCAGGGGGACGCTGGAATTACTGGATCGGGATTTAAGATGCAGCGGTCAGCTGCATGAATACTATAATCCGGATTCAGGAGAGCCTGTGATGAACGGAGGATTTTTAAACTGGAATCTTCTGGTGTTAAATATGTGTACAGAATTGCAGAAGTGAATAGAACGAAAGGAGAAAGAGGCACAGTAAAATGCCTCTTTTTCTGTAGGGTATTACGGTTTAGTCTTTCCTTACACTGTCTCTGGAAATGAGTTGTGTGGATAACTCCAGTTTTACCAGACTTTGTGTGGGGTTCTGAATCCTACTTTGGAGCTGCTTTACAGCCAGCATGCCGAAATCGTGCTTTTCCACCCGCATGGTAGACAAGGGAGGGGAGAGAAAATTGCACAGGGAGATATCATCAAAGCCAATGATGGAAATCTCTTCGGGAATCCGATGGCCTGCTTCCAACAGGGCCCTCATGGCACCGGCAGCAATCAGGTCATTATCTGCAAAATATGCCTCAGCTAACGGAATACCCTGCTTTAAAAGACGTTCCATGTCTGAGTAGGCTGATTCCATAGAGGGAGAAAGTTCCAGTACATAGTTAAAATCCTTTTTGATGCTGTGGTCCCGGAGAGCCTTGTAATAGCCGTCTGCCCGTTCCTCAAAGTTGGCGATCCGGAAGGAGGATTTCAAATATCCGATCTGCTTAAAACCATTGCTTATTAAGCGAGAGGTTGCTACATAGGAGCCTTGTACATTATTAATGAGAATGGTATCGAAGGCCAAATCCTCATAATAGCAGTCCAGCACAACTAAGGGACAGGGAAGCTGCAGGAAGGGCGGGAAGTCCTCCCTGCCCATCTCAGTAGCAAGAAGAAGCACGCCGTGATACTCCTTTTCAAACAGCTCCTTTAGCTGAGGTTCAATTGGCTGGTTTGCATATACGTAAAGGATGTTTAACGTTAAGCTGTTGGCTTGGCAGGTATTGCTGATTCCTTCCGTTAATGCGGAGAAGAACGGAGTATCTGATACGACCTGTCCATTCTTCTTATAGATCAGGAAGCAGATATTTTTGGCTTTTTCGGTGTATGGGGAATATTTAGTCAGATCATAGCCGTATTTTTTGGCGGCGGAAAGTACCATGTCCCTGGTTTCCGCACTGATTCCTGGTTTGTTGTTGAGCACCATAGATATGGTGGCAGGTGATACATTTAATTTCTGAGCTAATTCTTTGGCTGATATTGACATAATAAAACATCCTTTCTTGATTAATTAAATTTTAGTTGATTTTTGTGAAAACGTCAAGACTGAATAATTAAATAAATAATGAATTGACATTTAATAAATTATTAAATATAATTCAATTATAATCAAACTGTATTGGAGGGTACGCTATGGCAGAAATAAGGTTGGCATTTGCACCGACAAGAAGAAGTATTTTTTCCGCTCCTGCAGCCGTGGAGTTTGCAAATCTAACGAGAAAAAAATTAAATGAGCTGGGAGTTTCCTTTGTGGATATTGATGATATCAATAAGGAAGGGCTGCTATATGATGAGGATGGAAGAATCCGCATGGCAGAGAAGTTCAAAAAGGAGAAGGTAGACGGACTCTTTATTCCTCATACTAATTTTGGTACGGAGTATGAATGCGCAAGGCTAGCTAAGGAGTTAGGCGTACCAGTGCTGTTATGGGGGCCCCGTGATGAATGCCCGGATCAGGAGGGTGTGAGAAAAAGGGACAGTCAGTGCGGCTTGTTTGCAACGGGAAAAGTACTAAGACGGTTTAAAGTTCCATTTACATATATGACAAACTGCAGCCTTGAAGATCCGGAATTTGACCGGGGTGTAAAGGATTTTTTGTCGGTCTGTAATGTTGTGAAGGTATTTAAAGACATCAGAATTCTTCAAATTGCACCCAGGCCTTTTGATTTCTGGTCTACCATGTGCAACGAAGGTGAGCTTCTGGAGCGGTTCAACATTCAGCTGGCGCCCATACCCATGCCTGAACTGACTGCAGAAATCAGGAAGGTAAAAGAAGAGAAAAAACAGGCAGAGGAAGTGATGGCCTATTGCCGAGAACATATGGAGATAAAGATTAAAGAAGAGGAACTTTTCCAGGTAGCCGCTTTAAAGGTTGCAATGAAGCGTCTTGCAAAGAGATATGGATGCCGTGCCATTGCCATTCAGTGCTGGAATGCTCTTCAGGCGGAAATTGGGATTATGCCCTGCGCCGCCAATTCTCTGCTTAACGAGGAAGGTCTTCCGGTGGTCTGCGAAACTGATATACACGGAGCCATAACGGCTCTTCTTGCGGAAGCGGCAGCTGCTGATGGGACGAGAGGTTTTTTTGCAGACTGGACTGTCCGGCACCCCACCTGTGAAAACGGAGAATTATTGCAGCACTGCGGACCCTGGCCCTTATCTGTTGCCGGAGAAAGACCTGCCATCGGTTATCCGCTTGCCTTTAACTATCCGGGTGCTGTTGCTGCACAGGCAAAGCACGGAGACTTAACCCTGTGCCGTTTTGACGGAGATAACGGAGAGTACTCCCTTTTAATGGGGAATGCAAAAGGAATTGCCGGTCCTTATACAAAGGGTACCTATCTCTGGATTGAAGTGGAGAATCTAAAGCGGCTGGAAGCAAAGCTGGTGGAAGGCCCTTATATACATCACTGTGTTGGTATCCACAAGGACATTGTTCCCGTGCTTTATGAGGCGTGCAAATACATCGGCGTTGCACCAGACTTCTATGATCCCATAGAAGAACGTGTGAAGGCTTACTTAAGAGGCGAATGAGATGAGTGCAAATATGAATGATTTAACAGAGATAACGTATGAATTAAGGCAGAATGTTTTAGATATCGTGATGTCTGGAAAAGGCGGTCATATCGGCGGGGATATGAGCGTGCTGGATATTCTGACCGTTTTATATTTCCGCGTAATGAATGTTTCACCGGACAAAAAGGACGATCCGGGCAGGGACCGGTTTATTATGAGCAAGGGACATTCTGTAGAGGCCTTATATGCGGTTCTGGCAGCGAAAGGTTTTTTCCCCTTACAGGAGGTGCTGGACCGTTTTTCCAGGTTTGGATCACCCTATATCGGCCACCCCAATAATCATCTGCCTGGAATCGAGATGAATTCCGGTTCTTTGGGACATGGGCTTCCAGTATCTGTTGGTATGGCTTTGGCCGGAAAGATGGACCAGGCATCTTACCGGGTCTACACAGTTATGGGGGATGGGGAACTGGCGGAGGGATCTGTATGGGAAGCAGCTATGGCAGCGGGAAATTATAAACTGGATAATCTTTGCGCAACGATTGACCGCAACCACCTTCAGATATCCGGCGAAACAGAAGAGGTGATGAAGCAGAATTCTTTAAAAGAGCGGTTTGAAGCTTTTGGCTGGAATGTCATAGAGGCCACCAATGGAAATGATACAGAGGAATTGTTTTGTGCCTACACGCAGGCGGCAAAAGCAAAGGGGAAGCCATCTCTGGTGATTGCAAGTACAGTGAAAGGTTTTGGCTCTTCTATTATGGAGAATAAGCTTCAGTGGCACCATCGGGTTCCCACTGAGGAGGAGTACATACAGATTTCGAAGGATTTAAAAGAGAGAAAGGAGCGTATTCGTCATGAATAAGATAGCAAACAGACAGGCCATTTGCGATGTGTTGATGGATCGCGCCAGAACAGATAAAGATATCGTGGTTCTATGCAGTGATTCCAGAGGTTCCGCCTCGCTTGCTCCTTTTTTTAAAGAATTTCCGGATCAGTCGGTGGAGGTTGGAATAGCAGAGCAGAATTTGGTAAGCATAGCGGCTGGTCTTGCCAAGTGCGGAAAAAAAACGTATGCCGCTTCCCCGGCCTGCTTTTTGACGACAAGAAGCTATGAACAGGCAAAGATAGACGTTGCCTACTCAGATACAAATGTAAAACTGATTGGAATCAGCGGAGGTGTGAGTTACGGTGCTCTCGGAATGAGCCATCATTCAACCCAGGACATTGCTTCCATGGCGGCTATTCCTAATATGCGGGTTTATCTGCCATCGGATCGTATCCAGACAAGGAGACTGGTGGAAGCGTTGCTTGAAGATGAAAAGCCAGCATATATCCGGGTGGGCAGAAATCCGGTAGAAGACATTTACCAGGAAGATTGCGCCTTTAAGCTGAACCAGGCTGTTGTATTGAGAGAAGGCGTTGATGTACT
>JAQSYE010000156.1 GCA_029256305.1 Lacrimispora sp.
GGAAAAGCTTAACGAGAATGGCTACAGCGTTTACCGGTATGATCAGAGGGGACATGGAAAATCAGAGGGGAAAAAGGTTTATTTTAAAGATTTTAATGAGATGCCTGACGATCTGGGACAGATCCTCGCTCTTGCCAGAGAGGAGAGCGCCGGAAAAAAGGTGTTCCTCTTCGGACACAGCATGGGCGGGGAGACAGTAACACTGTTTGGTGCAAAGAATCCGGGAATGGCAGATGGAATTATAACATCCGGAGCGCTGACTCATTATAACCATCCCGTTATGGGTGATCAGTTCCCTATTGAGGCACCGGATGATACATATCTGCCTAATGAGCTTGGAGACGGCGTGTGCAGCGATAAAAAGGTGATTGAAGCATATGCTTTGGATCCTCTGGTGGTAAAGCAGATCAGCACCGGACTGATTAATCAGATTTATGAAGGAGTGCAGTGGCTGAAGGCTAATATAAAAAGCTTCTCCGATCCGGTTTTGATTCTTCATGGGGCTGATGACGGACTGGTTGCTGCAAAAGATTCTCTGGAACTCTTTGAAGAGATAAGTTCAGAGGATAAGAGCTTACATATCTATGCAAACCTGTTTCATGAGATCTTAAACGAGCCGTGCAGAGATGAGATTATCTCGGATATTTTACTGTGGCTTGGCAAACATATCTGATAGATTAAAATATACATTTATAAGAAAAGGCACTCTGTGTGAGGTGACCCCTAAAAGTTAGACTTTGTGGCGAGGTGGATTTTTCCGCTTCGCCTTTCTTTAGGCAAAAAGGATTGTTGGAGCAAAATATTAGGGCGTTTTTATCGTATATTTAGAATCTATTAGAAATTCCCCCAGAGGTGGCAGATTATGTATAAAAAGTGAACATTGCGGATTAAGGTTTTATATGGTAACATGCTATTAGGAGTAACCGAATACAGGGTGGAACCTTCCAGCTTTTATGTCTTTACGTCATAATAAGAGGGGAGGTGGTGCTGGATATGTTTTCATTTGCAGATGTGCTTTTATTTGCAACCTTTATCTTGGCATTGCTGACTTACATAGACAGCGTGCCCCGCTTCATCGGGCATAAGTTAAAAAAATAGCCTACCCTGCAGCAAACAGGATAGGCGGTGTCCGTTAGGACATTAGTCGTTATACTGGGAGCTTCCACCTTGTGTGGCGGTTACTCTTTGTGATTCTAATATAGCATATTGTATAATTCTTTTCAATGACTAATGTTAATAATTAATATTACGTTATCTACAAATCTTCTTTCTACCCTATTTATCCGGTATCATATTCTTCTTCCTGTAATTGCTTGGCGAGATCCCATAATACTGCTTAAATGCAAAGGAAAAGTGCTGAATGGAAGAGTAGTTCAGCCGGTCGGAGATTTCCGATATATTAATCGTAGCATCATTTAAATAGATCTTTGCCATAGACATCTTGGCTTCTGTTTTTTTCTGAAGAAATGTTTTTCCATAATAATCCTTTAAAAACCGCTCGGTCTGGCGTATGCTTAAACCAAGCCGTTCTGCCAGATGCTCCAGGGTAATGGTTTCGTATTCATAGAGAAAGCATTCTTCCACAATGATATATTTGCTGTCCACCAGATTGGAAGGCGAAAAATGAACCTTGGACTGAGCTTTATATTCATAGTTTCGTACCATTTTAACAACGCATTGCTGGAGAAGGGCTTCCACTAAAATCATATATCCCGTATACCGGTGTTCCAGTTCAAAAAAGATCTGCTGCATCAGCGGATACAGCTCCTGGGTATCCTGCCCGAACCAGAAATGGGTTTTCTCGAATTTAAAAGCCACCGTATCTGCCTCAGGCTGGATATGGGTGCTGTTTTTTTGCAGTTTAAAATAGATACAATATTCCGCCATGGGATCATTCTTTAAAGGTATCTGTTCATGCTCCACATGAGGGCCTGTCATGTATAGAGTATTGGGAGTAATATTATAAATCTGGTCATCGATATTTACTTTGCCATGACCGTAGGGGATATAGTGGATTTCATAACTGTTATTGCCATGGCTGTGTCTTGGCATAGAACGGAGAAACCGCTCAAATACAATGTTTAAGACCAGAAATGTGGTGTCATCGATCCCTATTTTTATATTTAAATCTTTATATCCCGTCCTCATGATTTTCCCCTCCGATTTTCATACCTTATCTTACTTTATCAGCATTATTTATGCAAGTCAAGGAATGTTCGATAACACGACATACAGACGTCCCTTCTGTCTGGTTCCCCTCTAATTTTTCACAACAAAACAGGTATAATGGTAAGTGTAAAGAACCAAATGACCGTAAAATTGTTAGGAGGAAAATAATATGTCACTAGTCACATCGGAACAAATGCTTTTAGATGCTCAAAAAGGCGGATATGCAGTAGGAGCTTTTAATGTTGAAAATATGGAAATGCTGAAGGCTGTGGTGGCCGCAGCTGAGGAACTTCGAGCACCGGTTATGCTTCAGACCACACCGTCAACGGTGAAATACGGAACACTGGAAACATACTATGCCATGGCTGCAGCAGAAGCCGAGAAAGCAACCGTACCGGTATGCCTTCACTTAGATCATGGCAGCAGTTACGAGCTTGTTCTTCAGGCCATTCGCGCTGGATATACATCAGTCATGATTGATGGCTCCCACGAAAACTTTGAGAACAACATCGCTTTGACCAAACGGGCCGCAGATGCTGCAAGAGCCTGCAATATCACAGTGGAAGGCGAGCTTGGAAAGGTTGGCGGCAAGGAGGATGATCTGGAAGCAGAAGCGGACAACAACACAGATCCCATGCAGGCAAAGGAATTCGTAGAACGGACAGGAGTTCATTCCCTCGCAATCGGAATCGGAACCGCCCATGGATTCTATGCAACTACCCCGGTTTTAGACAAAGAGCGCATTAGTGAAGTCAAAAAGCTGGTGTCAGTGCCGCTGGTTCTTCATGGCGCTTCCGGTTTGAGCGACGAAGATGTAAGAGAATGTGTCAATAGAGGCATGTGTAAGGTAAATTTCGCTACAGAGTTAAGAGTGGCCTATACCGATGCAGGCAAGAAGCTTTTAAAAGAGCAGCCGGACACCTTTGATCCAAAGAAATTAGGCACAGTGGGAATGGAAGCAGTGAAGCAGTTCGTTAAGAACCGCATTCTGGTCTGCGGATGTGACCATAAAGCGGACTAATTGGTTCAGGAGGAAAACATGAAACCTTATTTATTAGGGATTGACATAGGGACCAGCGCCTGTAAGATTGCCGTTTTTGATAGAAATGGAACTGTATTAGAGACTGCTACCGGAGAATATGAGGTTTATTATCCCCAGACAGGCTGGGCAGAGCAGGACCCGGATGAGTGGTGGCGAGTGATCTGCAGCACGATGAAATACATATTTTCCAAATCACAGATAAAGCCGGAGGAAATTGCAGGAATCGGAATCGACGGACAGAGCTGGTCAGCCATAGCAGTAGACAAAGAGGGCAGTGTTTTAACCAACACACCCATCTGGATGGATACCAGAGCCGATGACATTTGCAGGGAACTCAGTGAGAAAGTGGGGGAACAGCGGATATTTGAAATGGCTGGCAATTCTCTGCAGCCTTCCTACAGTACGGCTAAGACCATCTGGTACCAGAGAAATATGCCCCAGGTGTATGCAAATATCTACAAGGTACTGCAATCCAACAGCTACATTGCTTACAGACTCACCGGTCAGATGACCCAGGATCTTTCCCAGGGATATGGTTTTCACTGTTTTGACATGCATACTGGAACCTGGGATCAGGCTATGTGTGAAGCTCTTGGTATTCCGACGCAGATTCTTCCGGATATTCACCCCTGTCATGAGGTGATTGGAACAGTGACGAAAGCGGCAGCTGCCCAGTCCGGACTGGCGGAGGGAACTCCTGTAGTAGCTGGTGGTCTGGATGCAGCCTGCGGTACCCTTGGGGCCGGAGTAATCCATGCCGGGGAAACCCAGGAACAGGGAGGGCAGGCAGGCGGAATGAGTATCTGCATCGACAGCTACAAAGCCGATCCAAGGCTGATTTTAAGTTGCCATGTTGTGCCTGGCAAATGGCTGTTACAGGGTGGCACAACCGGAGGCGGCGGAGCCATGCGATGGCTTGAAAAAGAGTTTGGAGCGTTTGAAAGAGAAGAAGGCAGAAGAACCGGGAAAAGCTCCCTGGATCTGTTTAATGAAGCAGCCGGAAGCGTCCCGCCGGGCAGTGACGGACTGATCTTCCTTCCTTATATGGCAGGGGAGCGATCCCCCTTATGGAATCCCTATGCGAAAGGCGTTTATTACGGAATGGATTTTGGAAAGACCAAAGGTCATTTCATACGTGCGGCCATGGAGGGAGTTGCCATGTCGTTAAGGCACAATCTGGAAGTGGCGGCAGAGGCAGGTGCATCCGTTGATGTATTAAGGGCCATGGGAGGATCTGCAAATTCACTTTTGTGGACCCAGATTAAATCCGATGTCACCGGCAAGCCTGTGATCGTTCCTTCTTCCGATACAGCCACAACCTTAGGGGCGGCAATCCTGGCCGGAGTGGGAGTTGGGATTTATGAAGATTTTGAAGAGGCAGTAAAGCTGACTGTGGAAAATAAACGGTATCATGTGCCCAATCAGGAAGACAAGAAAATCTATGACCGGAATTACCGGAAATATTTAAGCTTATATGAGCATTTAAAAGATATGATGGTTCAGGAAGGAGAAAATGAGTCATGAAAGCAGCAGTTGTTTGTGCAAATGAAGACGTAAGGTATATGGATTATGAGGAGCCGACAGCAGGCCCAGGACTGGTAAAGATTAAGGTAAAGGCATCTGGTATATGCGGATCTGATATTCCAAGAGTGCTGCATAACGGAGTTCATTTTTATCCCATTGTACTGGGACATGAATTTTCCGGAGATGTAGTGGAAGTTGGAGAAGGGGTTACTTCAGTAAAACCGGGAGACCGGGTTTCCGGAGCACCTTTAATCCCCTGTATGAAATGCGATGACTGCCAGAATGGAAATTTCTCTCTTTGCAGACATTATAGCTTTATCGGTTCCAGGCAGCAGGGAAGCAACGCGGATTATGTGGTAATTCCGGAGCAGAATGCGGTTGTATTTGATAAAAGCATTTCCTATGAGCAGGGCGCAATGTTTGAGCCTTCTACCGTTGCCCTTCACGGTTTGTTCCAGAATGATTACCGGGGTGGCGAATATACTGCAGTTTTAGGCGGCGGAACCATCGGCATGTTCACCATGCAGTGGGCGAAGATATTCGGTGCGAAAAAAGTGGTAGTATTTGATATCAGTGAAGAACGTCTGGAGCTGGCAAAACGTCTGGGCGCAGATGAAGCAATTAATACCACAGAGGAAGGCTTTAAAGAAAAAGCCATGGCACTTACAGAAGGAAAAGGTTTTTCCTATGTATTTGAGACAGCCGGACAGGTACCAACCATGCAGATGGCATTTGAACTGGCAGCCAATAAAGCCAGTGTCTGTTTCATCGGAACGCCCCATGTTGATTTATCCTTTACTCCTTCCATGTGGGAAAACATGAACCGGAAAGAATTCAAGCTGACTGGCTCCTGGATGTCGTACAGTTCCCCATTCCCTGGAAAAGAATGGAAGCTGACCGCTCATTACTTTGCCACAGGACAGCTGAAATTTGATCCTGGCTTTGTTTACAAGAAGATGCCCATGAGTCAGGCACAGGAAGCATTCCAGCTGTTTAAGACGCCTGGTCTGGTAAAGGGAAAGATTCTCTTGGTTAACGAATAGGAGGAAGCTATGATACTGACCGTAACATTAAATGCTGCCATTGACAAACGGTATGTGGTGGATGGGGTTTCACAGGGAGAAGTAAACCGCGTGAAATCATGCTCCTATACGCCAGGAGGCAAAGGCTTAAATGTTTCAAAACCTGCAGTCATTGCAGGAGGCAGCGTTGTGGCAACCGGTTTTGTAGGTGGTCATGCAGGTAATTATATAGAAGAAGCGTTAAGCGACTTTGGGATCACCAGCGCATTTTATCATCTAAAAGGAGAGAGCCGCTCCTGTATTAATATCTGGGATGAGAAAAACAAGATCCAGACAGAATTTCTGGAACCTGGATTTGCAGTGGAGGAAGAAGACTTCCTTAAGTTCCTGGATCATTTTAAGAAGCTTGCAATGGATGCAGATGTCATAGCCATATCCGGAAGCGTACCCCGGGGACTCGACGGCACTGCTTACCAAAGAATGGTGAAGATCGGAAGGGAAGCGGGAAAAAAGGTAATTTTAGACACCAGCGGAAATTTACTTAAGATGGGAATTGAAGCCGCTCCTTCCATGATCAAGCCCAATCTAGATGAGATACGTATGCTGACGGGAAAAAATTGCGACAGTCTGGAAGAGATGATCGAAGCTGCAAAGGAGATTCATAAGCGTGGCGTAGAGATCGTGGCAGTTTCCCTTGGTTCAGAAGGTTCCTTTGTGGTATGCAGCTCTGGTATTTACAGAGCCAGAGTGCCAAAGATAGATGCAGTAAACACGGTAGGATGCGGCGACTCCATGATTGCAGGGTTTGCTCTTGGACTTTCCAGACAGCTTTCAATGGAAGAGATATTAAGAAATGCAAGTGCTGTCTCCGCAGCCTCTGCGCTAAGAGAGGAAACAGGCTTTTTCCTGATGGAAGATATGGAGCGGCTGTTGCCACAGGTAGAAATTATAAGAATCGGGGGTTAAAAATGAAATATTCATTAAAAAATGATCAGCTGGAAGTGGGGTTTACCTCTCTGGGGGGCGCCCTTACTTCTATTAAGAACGAAGCAGGTACGGAGTATTTATGGCAGGGAGACCCTGAGTACTGGAGCGGGCAGGCCCCGGTACTGTTCCCCATCTGCGGCAGCTTAAGAAACAACAGAGCAGTCACAAAAGGGGGAAAGGAGATCCAGATGCCAAGGCATGGGATTGTCCGCAAAGAAGTATTTAAGCTGGAGTCAGAAAAAGAGGACAGCATCAGTTTTTCTATTTCAGAAAATGACGAGATGATGGGAAAATATCCTTATCCCTTTACTCTTACTTTGGAATATCGTCTTGAAGAGCACAGCATTCATGTGACATATGGAATAAAAAATACGGGAACAGAGGATATGCCCTTCTTTATCGGTGGTCATCCGGCGTTTCGGTGCCCTCTTTTACCATCAGAGAACTATGAGGATTACCAGGTTGTTTTTGATGGGAAAGAAGAGAGAACCGCTCCCACGCCGGACTTAGAAACTGGACTGGTTGATATGGGACACAGGAAAGAAGTTGCCTTTGACGGCACCGTTCTACCTCTCGCCCATTCCCTGTTTTACCAGGACGGCATCATATTTGACCAGCTGAAATCGAAAAAAGTGACACTCTGTCATAAAGAAAACGGACATGGTGTTGAACTGGAGATGGGATCCTTTCCCTATCTAGTCATCTGGTCAGCTGCCAACGACGGACCGTTCCTTGCTTTGGAGCCATGGACCGGGCTGTCCACCTGCAGCGATGAGAACGACGTATTGGAAGAGAAACGAAATGCAGCAATTGTAAAGCCAGGGGAAGAAACACGGCTGAGCTATAAAATCACAATCCTATAAAAAGAGAAGGAGATTATGACAATGAAAGAATTGGTAAATCCGGCATTGGTGCCAAAAGTGAAATTATACACAGGAGAGGAGATTCCCTGTGTAGGTATGGGAACCTTCGGTTCCGACCGTTTTACTCCAGATGAAGTGTCCGCAGCTGTTGGCGGCGCAATCCGCTGTGGATACCGCTTGTTCGACTGTGCGGCTTGTTATGGAAATGAGGATCAGATTGGTGAAGTATTCCATGAGGCATTTTCAGAGGGAGTAGTGGAACGAAAAGACCTCTTCATTATGACAAAGGTATGGAATGACATGCATGACAGAGTAGAGGAATCCTGTAGAAAGAGCATTGTTGACTTGCAGTGTGATTATATGGATATGTTCTTTATTCACTGGCCATTTCCAAATTATCATGCACCTCACTGCGACGTAGATGCCCGCAATCCGGATTCCAGACCATTTTCCCCGGAAGAATTTTTAAAGACCTACCGTCAGTGTGAGGGACTGGTGGAAAAAGGGCTGATCCGCAACATCGGTATTTCCAATATGACCATTCCAAAACTGGAAGCAGTATTGCCGCACATGAGCATAAAACCAGCTGCCTGTGAGATGGAGCTTCACCCTTGCTTCCAGCAGCAGGAGCTGTTTGATTATCTGGTTGCTCATGACATCCAGCCGGTGGGCTTCATGCCATTAGGCTCTCCCCAGAGACCAGAGAGAGATATGTGTCCGGAGGACGTGGCAGATTTACAGACACCAGAAATGAAGGGAATCGCAGCCGCTCACGGCGTTCATCCAGCTGTTATCGCTCTTAAATGGGCTCGTCAGAGAGGGCAGATCCCCATTCCTTTCTCCATTCATGAAATGGAATACGTAAGTAACTTAAAGGCAATGACAGAGGATCCGCTTACGACAGAGGAGATGAGTCAGATCGCAACATTGGAGAGAAACAACCGTCTGGTAAAAGGGCAGGTATTCCTTTGGGAAGGTGCAGGCGACTGGCATGATCTCTGGGATGAGGATGGATTTATTGTAGAATAACCAGGTATATAAGAAACAGCCGGAATTTTTGAAGCACAGGTAAACCACTTCAGAAATTTCGGCCTTATTGCTATTTTCTTTCCTGGAAACTGCGCATACTTACAACAGCGCTCATTGGAAATCTGAGGGGATAGTTCTATGTATAAGGTATTGTTGGTTGATGATGAAATTCTGATAAGAGAACGGATTTCACAAAGAATACCATGGGGGACATTGGGGTACCAGCTTGTAGGAACTTGCGAAAACGGAAAGGAGGCCATCGGCTTTATGGAGAAGCAGCCGGTGGACCTTGTGCTGACCGATATCTGCATGCCCTATGTGGACGGCCTTGAGCTGGCAAAGTATTTATATGAAAACAGAAAACAAACAAAAACCGTGATTATAACCGGTTACGATGAATTTGAATATGCCAAAAGGGCGGTGGAATACCGTGTGCTTTCCTATGTGCTAAAGCCAGTTACAGCAGGGGAACTGATTGAAACGTTAAAGGAGGCAAAAAACATCCTGGATGGGGAAGCGGAGAATCTCCAGGTCAGGACCTATTATGAAGGAAGTTACCCCCTTTTAAAAAATCAGTTTCTACTTCAGCTGGGACAGGGACGGATTCATGAGGATCAGATTGGAGACAAACTAAAAGAATTCCACATTGATTTTTCCGATGAATGCTATTGTGCGGCGATTCTCTGTCTGCGGGATCAGACGGAAAAAAAAGAAATAACCCAAATAGCGGACTTACTCCGGAAGGAATGGGATGAAGATGTACTTGTGACCGAAGATGATGACGGTCAGCTTCTTCTTTATGTGAAGAAGAAAAACAGTTCCCAGATGAAAAAAGAGATGGCAGATATCTGTAATGAATCTTCAGATATCATACTTAAGAAGATGGGGAAAGTCGTATACTGTCTGGTTGGTACCTGTGTATTTAATCTAAGCGGGCTAAGCTTTTCTTATGAAAAAGCCATGGAAATGAAGGAATATCTTTATCTGGAACGGGAGCC